>NZ_JBHXTJ010000007.1:0-270240 GCF_042677525.1 Streptomyces sp. NPDC127114 | reverse complement strand
GGCACCGAGATCGGCCACAACGGCTGGCTCGCCACCGCCTGGTGCCTCGGCCTCGCAGTGCTCGGCTACCTCTGGTCCACGTCGAAGTTCGACGACCAGAAGTGACCGCCGGGACGAGCCGTCCGCGGCAGCCCACAAGCACGAACCGTGCGCACCGACCTCCGAGACGGACTTATGGAAGCCATAAGTCCGTCTTATGGGGCCATAGACCGGGGGCGGGTACTCCTCCGCGATCAGGATTATTTAGGGTGACCTAAGTGGCGGCGCCTTCGCCGCCACGTCGCTTGCGAAGGGAAACCAGTCATGCCCCGCCCCCTCCGGGTCGCGATCGTCGGCGCCGGCCCCGCCGGGATCTACGCCGCTGATGCGCTGCTGAAGTCCGAGGCCGCCGCCGAACCGGGTGTGTCCATCGACCTCTTCGAGCGGATGCCGGCCCCGTTCGGCCTCATCCGCTACGGCGTGGCGCCCGACCACCCGCGGATCAAGGGCATCATCACCGCCCTCCACCAGGTCCTCGACAAGCCGCAGGTCCGCCTCTTCGGCAACGTGGACTACGGCACCGACGTCCACCTCGACGACCTCCGCGCGTTCTACGACGCCGTCGTCTTCTCCACCGGCGCCATGGCCGACCGCGAGCTGAGGATCCCCGGTGTCGAGCTGGACGGCTCGCTCGGCGCCGCCGACTTCGCCTCCTGGTACGACGGCCACCCCGACGTCCCGCGCACCTGGGACCTCTCCGCCGAGAAGGTCGCCGTCCTCGGCGTCGGCAACGTGGCCCTCGACATCGCCCGCATCCTCGCCAAGACCGCCGACGAGCTGCTGCCGACCGAGATCCCGCCGAACGTCTACGAGGGCCTCAAGGCCAACAAGGCCGTGGAGATCCACGTCTTCGGCCGCCGCGGCCCGGCGCAGGCCAAGTTCAGCCCGATGGAGCTGCGCGAGCTGGACCACTCCCCCAACATCGAGGTCATCGTCAACCCCGAGGACATCGACTACGACGAGGGCTCGATCGCCGAGCGGCGCAAGAACAAGCAGACCGACATGGTCGCCAAGACCCTGGAGAACTGGGCGATCCGCGACGTCGGCGACCGCCCGCACAAGCTCTTCCTGCACTTCTTCGAGTCCCCGGTCGAGATCCTCGGCGAGGACGGCAAGGTCGTCGGCCTGCGCACCGAGCGCACCGAGCTGGACGGCACCGGCAACGTCAAGGGCACCGGCCAGACCACCGACTGGGACGTCCAGGCCGTCTACCGCGCCGTCGGCTACCTCTCCGACGAGCTGCCCAAGCTGCCGTGGGACACCGTCAGCGGCACCGTCCCGGACGAGGGCGGCCGGGTGATCGAGGAGGGCGGCGAGCACATGGCCTCCACCTACGTCACCGGCTGGATCCGGCGCGGCCCGGTCGGCCTCATCGGCCACACCAAGGGCGACGCGAACGAGACCGTGGCCAACCTGCTGGACGACTTCGCCAACGGCCGACTGCTCACCCCCGAGACCCCGGAGGAGGACGCGGTCGTGTCCTTCCTGGAGGGCAAGGGCATCACGTACACGACGTGGGAGGGCTGGTACGCGCTCGACGCCGCCGAGAAGGCGCTGGGCGAGCCGCAGGGCCGCGAGCGCGTGAAGATCGTCGAGCGCGAGGACATGCTGCGCGCGAGCGGCGTCGACCTCGCCTGACACCCGCCTGATGCCGGTCGATCCGGTCGGACACCCGTCTGGTGCCGGCCGGCACCGGCGCCGGTCCCGTACGGGGCCCGACAACCGTCCGGCCAGCCGCGGTTCCCTCCCGGTCCTATTCTGAAAGGGCCGGGAAGGAGCCGTCATGGCCGTTCTGGAGCGGGCCAGGAGCGCGGCGGCCCGCGAGGACTGGGCCGGTGCGTACCGGCTCCTGCACGAGGCCGACCGGCACCCCGCCGGCGCGCTGACCCCCGGTGACCTCGACGCGCTCGCGGACTCCGCGTGGTGGTCGGGCCGGGTCGACGAGTCCGTCGCGGCCCGGCTGCGGGCGCACGCGGCGTACGTGGCCGAGGGCGACTGGCGCGGCGCCGGGCTCACCGCGTGGTGGCTGTCCTTCGAGTACCGCCGCCTCGGCCGGCCGGCCGCCGCCGCGGGCTGGCTGCACCGCGCCCGGCACCAGCTGGAGGGCCGGCCCGACTGCCCCGAGCAGTGCTTCCTCGCCTGGACGGACACGGAGGAGGCCGAGGGGCACCACGACCCGGCCGCGGCCCTCGCCGCCGCCCATCGCATGACCCGCCTCGCCCTGCGCTCCGGCAGCCCCGACCTCCTCGCCCTCAGCCGCCACGCGGAGGCCTCCGTCCTCCTCGCCCAGGGCCGGCGCGCGGAGGCCTTCGCCCTCCTCGACGAGGCGATGGCCTCGGTGACGGCGGGCGAACTGAGCGGCATGGTCACCGGCCGGCTCTACAGCCTGGCCCTCACCCGGTGCATGTCGGCCGCCGACCTGCGCCGCGCGGTCGCGTGGACGGACGCGGCGATGGCCTGGTGCGCGGCCCCCGGCAACCCCTTCCGCGGCCTGTGCCGCATCCACCACGTCGAGGTGCTCGACCTGCTCGGGGAGTGGGCGCGGGCCGAGGAGGCGGCACGGCTGGTGTGCCAGGAGGTGTTCGTCGACTCGCTCGACACGGCGGCGGCCGCCTCGTACGCGGCCGGCGAGATCCAGCGGCGGCAGGGGCGCCTGGAGGAGGCGGCGCGGTCGTACGGCAGGGCGTACGAACTGGGCCGGGTGCCGCAGCCGGGGCTCGCGCTGCTGCGGCTGGCGCAGGGGCGCGCGGACAGCGCGCTCGCGGGGCTGCGGCTCGCACTCGACTGCCAGTCCGACCCGGCGCACGACCTGCTGGGCCGGGCCCGGCTCCTCGCCGCCCTGACCGAGACGAGCCTCGCGCTCGGCGACCCGGCAGCGGCCGCCGAAGCCGCCACCCGGCTCGAACGGCTCGCCTCCCCCGACGTGCCGCTGCTCACCGCGATGGCGGCGACCGCCCGGGGCTCCGTCTCGCTCGCGCCCGCGCCGCTGCGGCGCGCCCTGGCGCTCTGGCTCCGGCTGCGCGTGCCGTACGAGGCGGCGCAGGTGCGGATGCTGCTCGCGGCGGCCGACCGCGCGGCCGGGGACGAGGAGGCGGCCCGCCTCGGTCTGCTCGCCGCCCGCGCGGCCTTCGACCGCCTCGGCGCCGTACCGGATTCCCGCCGCGCCGCCGCCCTGCTGGCCGGCCGGCCGCCGCGGCGGCTGCCCGGCGGGCTGTCCGTGCGCGAGGCGGAGGTCCTGCGGCTCGTGGCCTCGGGCGCCAGCGACCGGGACGTGGCCCGGGAGCTGGTGATCAGCGAGCACACGGTCGCCCGCCACCTGCACAGCGTCTTCGCCAAGCTGGCCGTCTCGTCCCGTACGGCGGCGACGGCGTACGCGTACGCCAACGGCCTCGCGTAGCCCCGGCGAGGCCGCGTCGTGGCCGTCGCGGCCCTCAGCCGACCTTGCGCGCCGTCGCGAGCAGTCGCGCCGTGTCGTCCGCGCACAGCGCGAGCGCGTTGCCGACGGTGGTGAGGACCTCCCGCTCGGCGGGACTGTACGGGCCGTCCGCGAGGGCGATCAGCGCGCCCTGGAGCAGGATCGATTCGCGGCCGGAGGGGGCCAGGTGCGGCGAGAGCGGTTCGAGCGCCTCGTGGAGCTCGATGGCGAGGGCCGCTCCTCCGCTGCTGACGTCGGGCAGGAAGCGGCCGGTGTCGGCGGCGAGCGCCTCCACCAGCTCGACGAGCTGGAGCCCGGTGCAGTCGGCGAACCCGGCCGCCCGCACGCCGCCCACGGCGATGTCGACGGCGGTACGGGAAGACGTGCCGCCGGCCGCGAGGACGGCGAGGGCCACGGTGTGCACGGCGTCGCGCAGCATCCCGGAGAACCGGCTCGTGGTCGGGTGGGCCAGCACGTCCGTACCGAAGTGGGTGTGGCAGGCCGCGCACTCCACGACCGGGCCGGCATGGCCCCGGGGCAGCAGCGGCACGCCCAGGACGGCGAACCGGCGGCGGCCGGTGCGGCGCCGGTAGTTGCGGTCGCCGCCGCACTCCTCGCAGAAGAACTCGCCGTCGCCGATCGTGTTCCACGAGGTGCGAATTCCGCAGAGAACCCTGCTCCGGTCCCGTGACTTCCGCGCTGACCGCACGCCGCACCTCCTTAACGTCCCGGCAACACCGCCGGCGTTGGCGTGATGTTAGCCACATCGATGATGTGGCGTCAGCACCTCGTCAGCAGAACGCCAGGGAGATGGCCGAGACCCGCCGGGCTCCCGCGGGCCTCAGGAGGCCCGCCTGCGCAGCTTCGCGAAGGCCAGAAGGCCGCCACCCAGCACGACCACGCCCGCGGCGACGCCGATCGCGCCAGGTCCGAGGGACGAACCGGTCCGGGCGAGATCACCCTCCGGGGTGGACGACGGCGTGGGCGCGGGCGCCGCGGCCGATGTGGACGCTGAGGGGGTCGGGGCGGAAGTGGCCGGAGTGGACGGCTTCGGGGAGGCGGTGTCGGTGGGGGCCGAGGGGGTCGCGGGGGCCGTCGGCACCGGGGTGTCGGTCGGCTGCGGCTGCTCCGGGGTGACGACCGGGCCGGGCCGCTTCCCGCCGGGGAGGCAGCCGGTGAAGGTCATGTGGTGGGTTTCGGCACCGGGGACGGTGAGCAGGTTCCTGGCGATGACGGAGCCGTTGACGTGGCCGGGGCCGGTGTTCGCGCCGCCCATGGCGACGGTGGCGTTCGGCGCGAGGAGGGTGCCGGGCCAGGAGGTGTGGTTCTTCTTCACGCTGGTGGCCTGCGGAAAGTTCCACAGCAGCTTGGCGCGGATCTGCCGGTAGGCGTCGGCGGGCACGGAGTAGTCGTCGACGACGGGCGCGCCGCCGTCGAGGTTCTTGTAGTAGACGCCGTACGTGCCCGAGCTGCTCATGTCGTACGAGGTGCCGAGCACGTTCACCAGGGTCGAGGCGCCCACGGGGACGTCCAGGGTGATCGCGCGGGCCTTCTCCAGGTCGGCGGCGTTCACGGCGAAGACGTTGAGCCGCTTGTCCGCGCCGGTGAGGAACAGGCCGTCGCCGGAGGCGGCGACGGTGCCGGTGGGGGCGACGGCGGCCCACCCGGCGGACAGGGTGCGCAGGGAGCCGAACTCCTTGCCGAAGTCGACCGGGGACGGGCCTTCCTTGACCTTGTCGCCGTCGACTCCGAAGCCGGAACCCTTGGCGGAGCGGTCGACGACCTTGCCGGCGATGCCGGTGCCCTGGTCGAGGACGACCTGGTTGGCGTGGAGGGTGCCGCCGACGACGAGGCTGTGCCCGCCGGGCAGGGCGGCGAGGTCGGCGGCGGTCAGCTTGTGGCCGACGGAGAAGCCGTGGCCGGTCTTCGCGTCGCCGAAGTGCGCGTCGCCGCCGACCGCGACGGCGCCCTCGGAGTCCGAGTAACGGGTCGAGTCCTGCTCCACGAACTCGGCGTACCGGCCCGCCGTGCCCAGCGGGTCCGTCGCGCATTCCGTGGCGGCGGAGGCGGTGGGGGCCCAGGTGAGGGCGGCACCGGTCACGGCGAGGGCGGCGGCCACGGCGGCGGGCGTGCGCATGCGGAACTCCAGGTCGGGAGTGCGGAGAGGAGGTGTGTCCGAGGGGACGAGCCGACCTTCCGCCAGACCCTGATGTGCCGTCAACACACCTGATATGGCACCGATTCCGGCATGTCCGCACCATCTTCCTTAAGCGAACCTGAAACCGTGACGCACCTCACGAAAGCGGCCGCCCCGCGCTCCTCGGAGGAGTGCGGGGCGGCCGGGGAAAGGGCGTCGCCGCGTGGCGGAAGGGCGTCAGCGCGCGGAGCGGTTGACCGCCGAGACGACGGCCTTCAGCGAGGCGCGGGTCGTGTTGGCGTCGATGCCGATGCCCCACAGGACCTTGCCGTCGATGGCGCACTCGATGTACGAGGCGGCCTGCGCGGACGCGCCCTCGCTCATCGTGTGCTCCTGGTAGTCCAGCAGGCGGGCGTCCACGCCGATCGCCTGCAGCGCGGCGAAGAAGGCGGAGATCGGACCGTTGCCGGAGCCGGTCAGGACGGTGTCGACGCCGTCGACGACCGCCTCGACCTTCAGGGTGTCGGTGCCGTCCGTGTCGGAGGTGGACTGGCCGGAGCGCAGCTGGATGCGGCCCCACGGGTTGTCCGGGTTGGGCAGGTACTCGTCCTGGAAGACGGACCAGATCTCCTTCGGCGTGACCTCGCCGCCCTCGGCGTCGGTCTTCGCCTGGATGATCTTGGAGAACTCGATCTGCATCCGGCGCGGCAGGTCCAGCTTGTGGTCGTTCTTCAGGACGTACGCGATGCCGCCCTTGCCGGACTGCGAGTTGACGCGGATGACTGCCTCGTAGGAGCGGCCGACGTCCTTCGGGTCGATCGGCAGGTAGGGCACCGCCCACTCGATGTCGTCCACCGTCTTGCCCTGGGCGGCCGCGTCGGCCTCCATGGCGTCGAAGCCCTTCTTGATGGCGTCCTGGTGGGAGCCGGAGAAGGCCGTGTAGACCAGGTCGCCCGCGTACGGGTGGCGCGGGTGGACCTCCATCTGGTTGCAGTACTCGCTCGTGCGGCGGATCTCGTCGATCTGCGAGAAGTCGATCTGCGGGTCGACGCCCTGGCTGAACAGGTTCATGCCCAGGGTCACCAGGTCGACGTTGCCGGTGCGCTCGCCCTGCCCGAAGAGGCAGCCCTCGATGCGGTCGGCGCCGGCCATGATCGCCAGCTCGGCCGCCGCCACGGCCGTACCGCGGTCGTTGTGCGGGTGGACGGACAGGCAGACGTACTCGCGGCGGGTCAGGTTGCGGGACATCCACTCGAAGCGGTCCGCGTGCGTGGACGGCGTCGAGCGCTCCACGGTGGCGGGCAGGTTGAGGATGATCTCGCGGCCCGGGCCGGGCTGCCAGACGTCGCAGACCGCCTCGCAGACCTCCAGGGCGAAGTCCAGCTCGGTGTCCGTGAAGATCTCCGGGCTGTACTGGTAGCCGAAGGTGGTCTCCGGGCCCAGCAGCTTCTCGGCGTACTCCATCACCAGGCGGGTGCCGTCGACCGCGATCTGCTTGATGTCGTCCTTCGAGCCGCGGAAGACGACCCGGCGGAAGGTGGGGGCGGTCGCGTTGTACAGGTGCACGGTGGCGCGCTTGGCGCCCTTCAGGGACTCCACGGTCCGCTCGATCAGGTCCTCGCGGGCCTGGGTCAGTACGGAGATGGTGACGTCGTCCGGGATCGCGCCCTCTTCGATGATCGAGCGCACGAAGGCGAAGTCGGTCTCGCCGGAGGACGGGAAGCCGACCTCGATCTCCTTGTAGCCCATGCGGACCAGCAGGTCGAACATCTCGCGCTTGCGGGCCGGACTCATCGGGTCGATCAGCGCCTGGTTGCCGTCGCGCAGGTCGGTCGACAGCCAGCGGGGCGCCTTGGTGATGCGCTGCTCGGGCCAGGTGCGGTCGGGGATGTCGACGGCCTCGTACTGCCCGTACTTGTGCACCGGCATGCCCGACGGCTTCTGCAGGTGCGTCGCGTTGGTGACGGGCGTCGGACGGCTGATGAAGGGCGACTGGGACATTGCGTAGGGCTCCTCGGGGGGTCCTGCGGGAAGGACGGCCGACTGTCGAACGCAACACCGAAACCCGCGGGGAGGGGGTCGGCCTACGACTACAGGCCCTCGCCGCGGCAGCTAAGGAGAAGCAGCCCGAAACGCATGATGTGCGTCACCATAGCCCAGGACCGGCGGAGGCGGACGTCCCGTTTCAGTATGCGGGACGGCTCCCACGTCAAGGGAGAAAGGTGACCCATCACTCCATTTCGCCAATCGCCGTCGCTGCTCGTGACAGGGGGGCCACGCAGTGCCACATTGCAGGGATGACTCCCCACACGTCTGCCGACCGCCCCGTCCTCTGCTCGATCGTGCCGCCGCACATGCTGGAGCGGCTCGCCGAGTCCGACAACCCGGCCTTCGCCGAGGCCGCCCAGCGCACCCTCCTCGTCGACGCCACCCAGCGTTCGGCCCGCGAGGAGGCACCCCCGGCCCCGGCCGGCGGCGAGGCCTCCGACAAGCCGCAGCGGACCGTGTACGACGCCGAGCACGGCACCGCGCTGCCGGGCGCCGAGGTGCGCGGCGAGGGCGAGGCGGCGGTCGCCGACACCACCGTCAACCGGGCCTACGCCGGGCTCGGCGCCACCTTCGACCTCTTCGCGAAGGTCTACGGCCACCGCTCGATCGACGGGGCCGGGATGCCGCTGCTCGCCACCGTCCACTTCGACGAGAAGTACGACAACGCCTTCTGGAACGGCGAGCAGATGGTGTTCGGCGACGGCGACGGCGAGCTCTTCCTCGACTTCACGATCCCGGTCGACGTCATCGGCCACGAGCTGGCCCACGGCTTCACCCAGCACACGGCGAACCTCGCCTACTTCGGCCAGTCCGGGGCGCTCAACGAGTCCGTGTCCGACGTCTTCGGCTCGCTCGTGAAGCAGTACGCGCTCGGCCAGACCGCCGACCGGGCGGACTGGCTGATCGGCGCCGGGCTGCTCGGTCCCGCCATCGACAACGGCGTGGCGCTGCGCTCGATGAAGGAGCCGGGCACGGCGTACGACGACGACGTCCTCGGCAGGGACCCGCAGCCGGCCACGATGGACGACTACGTCCGCACGAGCTCCGACAACGGCGGCGTCCACATCAACTCGGGCATCCCCAACCACGCCTTCTACCTGCTCGCGACCGAGCTCGGCGGCTTCGCCTGGGAGCGGGCGGGCCGGATCTGGTACGACGTGATGACCGGCGGCACGCTGACCGAGGAGGCCCGGTTCTCCGAGTTCGCGCGGGCGACGGTCGCGTCGGCGCGGAGGCTCTTCGGCGACGGCGACGAGCTGGCGGCCGTTCTCAAGGCCTGGTCGCTCGTCGGGGTGCCGGCGAACTGAGAGCCCTGTAGACAGGTCCCATGCGGATTCGAGTACAGCGCACGGGAGGCTTCGCGGGCATCGGACGGTCGGCGGAGGTGGACACCGCCGGCCTGGCCGACGCGACCGAGTGGCACGGCCTGGCCGAGACCGTCCTCAGGGAGGGCGGGGGAGACGGCCGGGCCGTGCCGGACGGCTTCTCGTACGAGATCACGATCGACGGCAGGACGATCCACTGCTGCGACCCGGACCTCACGGACACGCAGCGGGCCCTGATCACGAGGGTCCTGAAGGAAGGCGCCTAGGCCGTTTCTTCCGGACCCGGCCGAGATCCGGAAGAGACGGCCTAGCAGCCCGGACCAGAAGCCCGGCTGCCTGGACTGCCGCTCAGAAGCCCAGCCGGCGGAGCTGCTTGGGGTCCCGCTGCCAGTCCTTCGCGACCTTCACGTGGAGGTCGAGGAAGACCGGGGTCCCGAGCAGGGCCTCGATGTGCTTGCGGGACTTCATGCCGACCTCCTTGAGGCGGCTGCCCTTCGGGCCGATGATGATGCCCTTCTGGCTGGGGCGCTCGATGAACACGTTCGCGTGGATGTCGAGCAGCGGGCGGTCCGCGGGGCGGCCCTCGCGGGGGATCATCTCCTCCACGACCACCGCGATGGAGTGCGGCAGCTCGTCCCGTACGCCTTCGAGCGCGGCCTCGCGGATCAGCTCGGCGACCATGACCTGCTCGGGCTCGTCGGTGAGGTCGCCCTCGGGGTAGAGCGGCGGGGACTCCGGCAGCAGCGGAATGAGCAGGTCGGCGACGAGCTGCACCTGCTTGTCGCCGACGGCGGAGACGGGCACGATCTGGGCCCACTCGATGCCGAGCTCCTTGCCGAGCTGGTCGACGGCGATCAGCTGCTCGGCGAGGGTCTTGGAGTCGACCAGGTCGGTCTTGGTGACGATGGCGACCTTCGGCGTCTTCCGGATCTCGGCGAGCTCCTTGGCGATGAACCGGTCGCCGGGGCCGAGCTTCTGGTCGGCGGGCAGGCAGAAGCCGATCACGTCGACCTCGGCCCAGGTGGTGCGCACGACGTCGTTGAGCCGCTCGCCGAGCAGCGTGCGCGGCTTGTGGAGGCCGGGGGTGTCGACCAGGATCAGCTGGGCGTCCGGGCGGTGCACGATGCCGCGCACGGTGTGCCGGGTGGTCTGGGGCCGGTTGGAGGTGATCGCCACCTTCTGGCCGACCAGAGCGTTCGTCAGGGTGGACTTGCCCGCGTTGGGTCGCCCGACGAAGCAGGCGAAGCCCGCCCGGTGGGGGGCGGTGTTCTCATCGGTCTCAGGGGTGCGAACGCTCATGGGGGCCATTGTCCCCGATGAGCGCCCGCCTCACGTACTCAGTGCCCGCCGTCGGCGCTGCCGCAGGGCGAGGACCCCGCCGGCGGCGCCGGTGACGAGGACGGCCAGCGGCAGCCAGGGCAGCGCCAGGAAGGAGACGCGGCCGGTCTCGCGGACGTCCTTGGCGGTCGCGGTGAGGGTCACGTCGCCCCGGTCGAGCTGCGGCGATCCCGTCCACCGCGCGGTGAGCCGGATCTTCTGCCGGGGCAGCAGCTCGGCGGGCAGCCGGTCCAGGTCGCGGGAGAGCAGGGTGCGGCCGAAGAGGCCGTGGGCGGTGAGGGCGACCTTGGGGCTGAGGGTGACGTTGCCGCGGTTGTGCAGGGTGTAGGAGACGACGGCGCTGCTGGTGCGGGTGCCGGGGACGAGCGGCCGGTCCTGGCTGAGGGTGACGTCCTCGACGGACAGGGCGGGGACGGTGGGGCCGCCGACCCGCAGGTAGACCCGGGCGCCGACCGCCCGTTGCACGCCGAGCGCGACGGAGCCTCCCGCGCCCTCGGCGATCCGTTCGTCGAGGGCGACGACGGCGCCGGGATGGTCGCCGGGCTCGGCGTCGGCGGGGACGGTGAGGGTGTACGGCACGGTGACGGCGGAACGCGCGGGGACGGTGACCCGGTCGCGGGCGGGCCTGATCCAGGCGCCGGCGCCGGTCTGCTTCTCCTGCCGGGTGCGGACGGCGAAGCCGCCGTCGCGTTCGGTGTTGTAGGCGTCGGCGCCGTACAGGAGGAAGGTGAGCGGCGTGGCGGTCTTGTTGGCGACGGTGACCTCGTCGGTGACGGTGGTCCCGGGGTCGGCGGAGAGGTAGAAGTACGGGCGGCTGCCGAGCCGCGACGCGGCCGGGTAGACGGCCCACTCGCCGTTCTCGGCGGCGGAGGCGGGCGCGGCGGCGGGCAGCTGGCCCAGCAGCGCCAGGGCGGTGCACAGGAGGAGGACGTACAGCGTGCGCACGGGTGCGGACCCCTTGAGGTAGGTGGCGGGCCGGCCGGGTGCGCGCCCGGCCCGCTCGACGGTCAGGCCAGGTCAGGCCTGATCCGGCCCGGTCCTGCCTGGTTCGGCCTCTGGTTCGGCCTTGTTCGGCCTGGTTCGGCCTTGTTCGACCTGCTCAGGACAGCGTCAGCGTGAGCACGCCCGCGTACGAGCCCGGCGCGGTGAACGCGGGGACGTCGAGGGACAGGCCCGCGTCGACGGTGAACTCGCCGCCGGTGAGGGTGCCGTTGGGCGTGGAGGCGAGGGTCGCGCCGGTGCTGCCGACGGCGCCCGCGCTGCCGGGCACGCAGGTGCTGGGGCTGCCGGGCTTGGTCGTGCAGGCCGGCGTCCAGCTGAGCTTGCCGGCCCCGATGGCGCCGCCGGGGCCGGTGAAGTCGGTGACCTTGCCGGTCAGGGACCAGCCCGCGGGGCCGCCGCGGAAGTCCTTGACCGTCACCGTCTTCAGCGCGCCGGTGGCCGCGCCGCCCTGCCCGAAGTCGACGGCCGAGAGTTCGACGGCGTCTCCGGCCTGGGTCATCGACAGCTCGCCGGCCCGGACCGACGCGGTGACCTTCTGGCTGTTCGGCGGGGCCGGGGTGTCGTCGATGACCTGGTACGCGACGGGGCCCGCGCCCTTGCCGGGGTCCCATGCCGCGCCCTCGTACGCCACGATCCCGGTGGTCGCCAGGTCGCTGACCCTCAGGCGTGCGGCGAAGCCGCCCTGGCTGTCCGTGGTGACGGTCATCCGGTCTGCGGTCTCGGCCGCTCCGGCCCGGCCGACGACGGTGACCTCGGTGAGCGGCGTGAACTTGCTGCCGGTGACGGTGACCCGGACTCCGGGGGCGCCGGAGGCGTTGTCGAGCTGCAGGGCCCGCTCGTTGGCGCCGGGCTGGGCCGTCGCGGTGACCGTCTCGGAGACGGGCGCGGGCGGGTTGGTCACGGTGCAGGGCGTGTCCAGCTCCATGATGTAGCTGGTGTGGATGTTGTAGTCGCCGGGCGAGAGGTCGATCGCGCCGGGCGCGGTGACCGTGAAGGTGCCCTTCATCGAGAAGGGCGGGAAGGCGCCCTTGCCGGGGACGGGCGGGTTCTTCTTCTCTCCGGTGACGGTGACGGAGCCGGTCTGGGCGCCGCCGAGGGCGACCTTGCCGCTCGGGGTCATGATGTCGGCCGGGAGGGCCAGATCGACCGGGTTGGAGGCGGCGGGCTTGGTGACCGTGTAGGTGACGGTGACCGTGTCGCCGACCTTGGGCGCCGGGTTGTCGACCGTGATCTCGGCGGTGGTGGTGCCGTCGATGGGCGGGATGCCGGCGATCGGCGGCGGGATGCAGTGGGTGGCGAACTCCACGGCCTTGGAGGCGGTGGTGAGTGCGCCGGCCGGCGTGGCGAACGCGCCGCCCGCGGTGAGCGCGAGCGCGGTGGCGCCGAGGGCGGCGGTCCAGCGACGCCGTCTTCGAGCCGCCGCGCGGCTTCGGGTCTGTGCCATGTGGGTCCCCTCCTGAGGGATGAGAGGGCGCCATTGACGGCTGCGGGCCGAGAGAAGTCAATGGAATCGAAATGCACCGACTGATGACCCATCAGATACTGTCAAGATCGGCGATGGTGACGACGTTTCCCCAGGTCAAGCCCGCTCGGACGCGACGGGACAGAGCGATGGCACAGCAAGGACCGGTACCGCCCCGGGCGGTACCGGCCGGCCGTGCGGGAAGGGCTCAGCTGAACACGAAGGGCCCGGGCGACTGCGAGGTGAGCGCGTCACAGTTCACCGTGACGCCGAAGATCACCATCTTGAGCGCGGTGCCCGCGAAGTAGGAGTTGAGGCTGTCGCCGGAGGCGACCGTCCCACCGAGCGGGCCGATGGTGACGGCCTGGTTCGCGGCGAGCGCCGGGTTCTTCTTCCCCGTGAAGACCCGGGTGCCACCGCCGGCCTTGGCCATCGTCAGCGTGGCGCTGATCTGGTCGACGCCGACCGCGATCGGCGTCTTCACCGCGGAGGTGAGCGTGATGGTCGCGGCGGTGCCGCTCTGCGTGGCGGTGAGCGTGGCACCGCCGCCGCCCCACGACCCGCAGTCGTACGTGGCCGTCGCCGAACCCGGCGACACCGCGGCGGCGCCCGGCGCGAGGACGAGACCGGCGGCGGCGAGGGCTCCGGAGAGCACCGCGACGATCCCTAAGCTGCTTCTGCTTCTCATGGCGAGGTCGAACCCCTTCCGTTTCCGATGACAAACGCAGGGGTGCGGACACTGCGTCAGGGAACTCCGCGCGGAGGGCGGAGAACTGACGGCCCGTCGGACCGGTCGCTGCTATTGACGCGCATTCTTCACAAGAGCACAAGGCCCGTGCGGGAGCGGTACCACGAGGGCCCGGCGCGTGGTCCACGCGCCGGGCCCCGGGCTTCGTACGTCACGGGCGTACGGGCGGTTCAGCCCGCCGTGACCGCCACCCGCAGCCGCCCGTCGGGCCCGGCGAGCAGCACCGGGGTCTCCGGCCCGCCCAGGTCACGCACCGCCGCGCGGTCCTCGTCGGACGCGGCCTCCGCGGTGGAGACCACGGCCGCGGCCTCCAGCGACTGCGCGCCGCTGGCCACGGCCATGGCGACGGCGGTCTGCAACGCGCTCAGCTTGAGCGACTCGAGTGCGACGGTCCCGGCGACGTACGTCCGACCGGTCTCGTCCCGTACCGCGGCGCCCTCCGCGACCCCGTTGCGGGCGCGGGCGCTGCGCGCCAGCGTGATGATCTTGAGGTCCTCGGCGCCGAGGTCGTCGTGCTCGCGGTTGATTGTCATGATCCGAGGATAGGTCGGGACCGGTCAGGACCGGGGCTCAGCCCTTGGCGGCCGTGACGAACTTGTCGGTGGCGAGCTTGGAGAGGGAGTCGAAGTCCTTCTTGCCGGCGGCGTCCGCGAGGTGCAGGAAGCGGAGGACACCGGTGCCCTGGCGGGCGACGATCACGTTCGGCTCGATCTTCATGCCGGGCGCGACCTCGATCGCGACCCCGAAGGCGTACGCCTCCTCGACGCCCTGCGGGGCGGGGAGCTTCGTCAGCGTGAGCTTCCACTTGGAGCCCTCCACCTCGGTGGTGAAGCCGGTGCAGCTCTCCAGGGCGGTGCCGATCTTCTTGGTGAAGTCGGCCGCGCCGGTACCCGGGAAGGTCGCGATCGCCTCGTCGACCTCGGAGTCGTTGTTGCCCTTGCTG
Organism: Streptomyces sp. NPDC127114; assembly: GCF_042677525.1. NCBI lineage: Bacteria > Bacillati > Actinomycetota > Actinomycetes > Kitasatosporales > Streptomycetaceae > Streptomyces > Streptomyces sp. NPDC127114. The sequence continues at coordinate 255,782 of NZ_JBHXTJ010000007.1, read as the reverse complement.
AAGCCGACCTCGGCACCCTCGGTGCCGCCGTCGATCTTCCCGCTCATCAGATCGGCGATCGCCGCGCACTCGGGCTTGTCGGCCTTGTACACGGTGTCGTCGTCCTCGGCCGTGCTCGCCTTCCAGCCCGACGGCAGGTCCTTGAGCTCCAGGGCGGCCGCCTTCATCTGCGCAGCGGTCAGCGGCGTGGCCGGCGCCTCCGAGGTGGGCGCGGCGGAGGTCGTCGCGCCGGCGGCCGGCTTGTCGGCGCCGTCCTTCTTGGTGTCGTCCTTGGCGCCGCCACCGCACGCGGCGGTCAGCGAGAGCGCGGAGACGGCGAGGGCGGCGGCCAGGCCGCGGCTGATGCGAGTACGCATGGTGAACTGCCTCACGAGGGTGGGTGAACGAGCGGAAACACCTGGTCACCGGGGCCGGTGACCGAACGGCGAGGAGACTATACGGGGCCTGTGACAACGCCTCGCCGCGGGTGCCCCGCTCAGCCCGCCACCGGATACATCGCCCCGCGCCGCCCCTCCGGCGACGTCAGCCATTCCAGCTTCGCCGCCGTGTCGGCCTCCGGGAGCGGGGTGTGCAGCACGATCACCAGGTCGGGACGGGCCGGTACGCGGAGCTGGGTGGCCTCCACGTGCAGGGACCCGACCAGAGGATGGTCCAGGACCTTGCGGGTCTGGCCGCCCGGCATGATGTCCCGCTGCTCCCACAGCTCCGCGAACTCGGCGCTGGCCGCCTTCGCCTCCTCGACCACCGCCCGGAAGCCGTCGTCGTCCGGGCTCTCCGAGCAGGCCGCCCGGAACTGGGCGACGACCTTGGGCGCCAGCTCCGCCCAGTCGTTCGACCGGGCGCGGTAGATCGGGTCGGTGAAGAACGAGATCAGGCAGTTCTGGACGATCTCCGGCCGCATCCCGAGGACGAAGGACGCCGCGTCGTTGTACATGACCGTGTTCCAGTAGACGTCCATGATGTGCGCCGGGAACGGCATCCACGCGTCGATCAGCCGTCGCAGCCCGTGGCACATGTCCGCCGAACGCGGATCGACCTCCGGCGCGGGCGGGTTGAGGCCCGCGAGGACGTACAGATGGCGCCGCTCGGCGGGGCTCAGCCGCAGCACCCGCGCGACGGAGTCGAGCACCTGCGGCGAGACGGTGATGTCGCGTCCCTGCTCCAGCCACTGGTACCAGGAGACTCCGACGCCGGCGAGGACGGCGACCTCCTCGCGGCGCAGCCCCGGCGTGCGGCGCCGGGCGCCGCCCTCGGGCAGGCCGGCCTCGGCGGGCGTCACCCGGGCCCTGCGGCTCATCAGGAACTCGCGCAGTTCGGCCAGTCGGTGGGCCTTGCCGTCGGTACTCTCCAGTGCCGTGGCCACGTGTGCTTCCTCCCCCTGGATGCATGGTGGTGCCTGGTGGTGCCTGGTGGTGCGACCAACAGGATAAGTTCCCGCTCCCCACGGACATTCCCGCGGCACGAGAGTCGTGGCCATGGCAACCGTCACCTCCCCCGAGGCTTCCCCGAACGAGACCTCCCTGGCCGCTCCCGCGCTCACCGGCCGCGCCCGCCTCATCCTCATCGTGCTGTGCGCCGCCCAGTTCATGGTGTCGCTGGACTTCTCCGTCCTGAACGTGGCCCTCCCCGTGCTCGGCGCCGACCTCGGCCTCAGCACCTCCGCCCTCCAGTGGGCGGTCACCGCCTTCGCCCTGCCGTCCGGCGGCTTCCTGCTGCTCTCCGGCCGGATCGGCGACCTGTACGGACGCAAGAAGCTGTTCCTCGCGGGCCTCGCGCTCTTCGGCGCGGCCTCGCTGCTCGCCACCTTCGCCTGGAGCCCGGCCGCCTTCCTCACCGGCCGCGCCCTGCAGGGTCTGGGAGCGGCGGCGATCGTGCCGACCGGCATGGCCCTGCTGACCACGACCTTCCCGGAGGGTCCGCAGCGCGACCGGGCGCTCGGCATCTCCGGCACCATCCTGTCGCTGGGCTTCACCGTCGGCATGGTCCTGGGCGGCGTCATGACCGACACGTTCGGCTGGCGCTCCACCATGGGCCTGCTCGCCCTGTTCAGCGCGCTCGTGCTGCCCTTCGCCCCGGGCCTGCTGCCCGAGTCCCGCACCCCCGAGCGGCCCCGCCTCGACGTGCCGGGCGCGGTGACCGTCACCGGCGGTCTGCTGTCCCTGATCTACGCCCTGTCGACGGCGGCCCAGCGCGGCTTCGGCGGCGCGGACGTCCTGGTCACCCTCGTGGTCGGCGTGGCCCTGCTGGTGGTCTTCGTGGTCGTCGAGTCGCGGCACGAGGCGCCGCTGGTGTCGCTCCCGATGCTGAAGCGGCGCACGGTCGCCTTCGGCAACCTGGGCGGGCTCGTCACCTTCGCGATGATGTCGACGGTCGTCTTCGTCCTGACCCTGTACCTCCAGGAGACGCTGGGCCTGTCCGGCTTCCAGACCGGTCTGGTCTTCGGCGTCCAGGGCCTGCTGTCGATCCTCGCGGGCTCCTTCGCCGCCAAGGTGATCGGCCGGATCGGCGCCCGCCGCACCCTGGTCCTCGGCCTCACCGGCCAGGGCGCGCTGACCGCCGGGCTGCTGGCCGTCGGCTCGGACTCGGGCGCCGTCCTGGCGACGGTCGTGGTCTCGCTGGCCTCCATGTGCCACCTGGCCGCGATCATCTCGTACGGCGTGACCGTCACCTCCGGCGTACCGGACGAGGAGCAGGGCCTGGCCACCGGTCTGGTGACCACGACGCAGCAGGTCGGCCTCACGGTCGGCATCCCGCTGCTCGGCGTCCTCGCCACGACCGGCGACAGCCTGTACGGAGGCGTGCGCACGGTGCTGGCGCTGGACGCGGTGATCGTCCTGGCGACGGCTGTCCTGGTCGCGCTCGGCCTGCGGGTCCGCCGGACAGCCGCCAGGTGAGCTACGGCCGGTCGAGACGAAGCCGTACCGCCTTCGGCAGGCCGGCGACGACGAGATCGTACGAGTCCTCGACGAGCTCCCGGACCATCCGGTCCGGGAGCTCCGGCACGGTCACGGTGTTCCAGTGCCGCTTGTTCATGTGGTAGCCGGGCGCGATCGCCGGGTACTCCTCGCGGAGTCGTACGGCGTCGTCCGGGTCGCACTTGAGGTTGACGCTCAGCGGCTCGGCGTCCAGCCACGACAGCGCGAACATCTTCCCTGCGACCTTGAACACCGAGACGTCCGGGCCGAACGGGAACTCCTCCGTCGCGTCGTTGAAGTCCAGGCAGAACGCGCGCAGCTGGTCGGGCGTCACCTCTCGGCCTCCTCCTCGCCGGTCTTGCCCAGCGGTTCGACGAGCACCGTCACGATCTTGTTCCGGCGGCCGGCCGGGGACTCGGCGGTGAGTCGCAGGCTCCGGCCGTCGGGCAGCTCGACGACGGCGTGGGCGCCGGCGATCGGCACCCGGCCGAGGGCCTTGGCGAGCAGTCCGCCGACGGTCTCCACGTCCTCGTCGTCGTACTCGTCGGGACCGAAGCCGTAGAGCTCGCCGAGGTCGCCGATGTCGAGGCGGGCGGTGACCCGGTAGCGGCCCTCGCCGAGCTCCTCGACGGGCGGCAGCTCCCGGTCGTACTCGTCCGTGATCTCGCCGACGATCTCCTCGAGGATGTCCTCGATGGTGACGATGCCGGCCGTGCCGCCGTACTCGTCGATGACGACGGCGACGTGGTTGCGTTCCTGCTGCATCTCGCGCAGCAGGTCGCCCGCGTTCTTGGTGTCGGGCACGAAGGCCGCCGGGCGCATGGTCGTGGAGACCACGTCCGCCTCGGCGTCCCGGTTGATGTGCGTCTTGCGGACCAGGTCCTTCAGATACACGATGCCGACGATGTCGTCCTCGTTCTCGCCGGTGACCGGGATGCGCGAGAAACCGGAGCGCAGGGCCAGGGTGAGGGCCTGACGGACGGTCTTGTAGCGCTCGATGCAGACGAGGTCGGTGCGCGGCACCATCACCTCGCGCACCAGGGTGTCGCCGAGCTCGAAGACCGAGTGCACCATGCGGCGCTCCTCGTCCTCGATCAGCGACTCCTGCTCGGCCAGGTCGACCATGGCCCGCAGCTCGGCCTCGGACGCGAACGGGCCCTTGCGGAAGCCCTTGCCGGGCGTCAGCGCGTTGCCGATGAGGATGAGGAGCTGCGGGATCGGGCCCATGACCCGGGCCAGCGGCAGCAGCACGTACGCGGCGGCGGTCGCCGTGTTCAGCGGGTGCTGGCGTCCGATGGTGCGCGGCGAGACGCCGACGGCGACGTACGAGACGAGCACCATCACGACGATCGCGACGAGCAGCGCCTGCCAGGTCTCGGAGAACTCCTCCAGGCAGGCGTACGTGACGAGGACGCCGGCCGCCATCTCGCAGGCGACGCGGACGAGCAGCGCCACGTTGAGGTAGCGGGTCGGGTCGGAGGCGACCTGCGTCAGCTTCTCGGCGCCGCGCCGCCCGGACCGCAGGGCCTCGGCGGCGCGGAAGGCGGAGACGCGGGCGATGCCGGCCTCGGCGCAGGCCGCGAGCCAGGCGACGATGACGAGGGCGACGGCCCCGAGGATCAGTTGTGCGCTCATGACCGGCCGGGGGTCAGGAGACGGTCGGCGCCGGTGACGGGCCGGTCAGGCCCTGCTCCGCGCGCCAGCCGTCCACGATGGCGGCCTGGAGGCCGAACATCTCGGCCTTCTCGTCCGGCTCCTCGTGGTCGTAGCCGAGCAGGTGCAGCACTCCGTGGACGGTGAGCAGCTGGAGCTCCTCGTCCATGGAGTGCCGCGTCGGGGCGTCCTCGCCCTGCTTCTTGGCGACCTCGGGGCAGAGCACGATGTCGCCGAGGAGCCCCTGCGGGGGCTCCTCGTCGTCCTTCGACGGCGGGCGCAGCTCGTCCATCGGGAAGGACATGACGTCGGTGGGGCCCGGCAGGTCCATCCACTGGATGTGGAGCTGCTCCATCGCCTCCGCGTCCACGACGATCACCGAGAGCTCGGAGAGCGGGTGGATGCGCATGCGCGCGAGCGCGTAGCGGGCGATGTCGAGGATCGCCTGCTCGTCGACCTCGGTGCCGGACTCGTTGTTGACGTCGATCGACATGTGCGGTTGCTTCTACTTCCCGTTGCGACTCTCGCGACGGCCGTCGTTGCGGCTGTCGTACTTCTCGTACGCGTCGACGATACGGCCGACGAGCTTGTGCCGTACGACATCCTGCGACGTGAGCAGGGAGAAGTGCACGTCCTGGACCCCGTCCAGGATCTCCCGGACCTGACGGAGACCGCTCTTCGTGCCGCCGGGCAGGTCGACCTGGGTGACGTCACCGGTGATGACGATCTTCGAGTCGAAGCCGAGGCGGGTGAGGAACATCTTCATCTGCTCGGGGTTCGTGTTCTGCGCCTCGTCGAGGATGATGAACGCGTCGTTGAGCGTCCGGCCGCGCATGTACGCCAGCGGCGCGACCTCGATCGTCCCGTTCGCCATCAGCTTGGGGATCGAGTCGGGGTCGAGCATGTCGTGCAGCGCGTCGTAGAGCGGGCGCAGATACGGGTCGATCTTCTCGTAGAGCGTGCCGGGCAGGAAGCCGAGCCGCTCGCCCGCCTCGACGGCCGGCCGGGTCAGGATGATCCGCGTGACCTGCTTGGACTGCAGGGCCTGGACCGCCTTGGCCATGGCGAGATACGTCTTGCCGGTACCGGCGGGGCCGATGCCGAAGACGATCGTGTGCTTGTCGATGGCGTCGACGTAGCGCTTCTGGTTCAGCGTCTTGGGGCGGATCGTCCGGCCGCGGCTGGAGAGGATGTTCTGGGTGAGCACCTCGGAGGGCGTCTCGACCGCCGCTTCCCCGTTCTCCTCACGCAGCATCGCGATCGAACGTTCCACGCCATCCTCCGTCATCGGCTGACCGGTGCGGAGCACCAGCATCATCTCGTCGAACAGGCGCTGGATGACGGCGACTTCCCGCGCGTCACCGACCGCACTGATCTCGTTTCCCCGTACGTGGATGTCCGTCGACGGGAACGCGTCCTCGATCACGCGCAGCAGGGAGTCGCCGGAACCGAGCACCATGACCATCGGGTGCTTGGCGGGGACCGTGAACTGGGCGCGTGCCTGCCCCGGCGCAAGGGCGTGGGCTGTGGGTGTCTGAGTCATGGGCCGGCACTGTGGCCTGCACATACCTCCTGTTGCAGGGTTCTCGCTGCTCGACAACCTCTCGGGTACCAAGCCTACGACTCGCCCCGGACATCGCCGAAGCCTTTTACGCGAAGGGGCCCGGCGCATCCCGGTCAGGTGGCGGGGGCAGGCCGGAAGCCGATCGTCGGGACCGCGCGGCGCAGCGGCCAGGGGCGGGCCGGGCGGTCCCGGAGCAGCCGCTCCAGGAAGGCGTAGCGGTCGCGCAGGGCGGCCGGGTCCTGGCACTCGTGGCCCTGGACCTGCTGCCACCAGGCGGCGATCTCGCCCCAGGTCGGCGCGGACAGCGAGCCGCCGAACTCCTGCACGGAGAGCGCGGCGGTGAGTCCGGCGAAGGCGAGCCGGTCGGCGAGCGGCCAGCCGGCGAGGGTCCCGGTGACGAATCCGGCGACGAAGACGTCGCCCGCCCCGGTCGGATCGAGGGCGGAGACCTGGATGGCGGGCACCTCGGCGGTCTCGCCGGTGGCGCCGTCGACGGCGTACGCACCCTCGGAACCGAGCGTGACGACGGCGTACCGCACCTTGTCGGCGAGCGCACGGGCGGCGGCGCGGGGGCAGTCGGTGCGGGTGTACCGCATCGCCTCGGCGGCGTTGGGCAGGAAGGCCTCGCAGTGCTGGAGGTCGGCGAGCCCGGCGAGGTCCCAGCGCCCGGTGTCGTCCCAGCCGACGTCGGCGAAGACCTTGGCGCCGCTGCGGGCCGCCCTGGCGACCCACTCCTCGCTGCGCCCGGGCACCAGGGAGGCGACGGCGGCGCGGGCGTGCGGCGGGTAGGCGGGCAGGGCGCCGTCGAAGGGCGGGGCGGCGTGACCGTGCGACACCATGGTGCGCTCGCCCTCGTAGGCCATCGAGACGGTCACGGGCGAGTGCCAGCCCGGCACGGTCCGCGAGAGCGAGAGGTCGATGCCCTCGCCCTGTTCGAGGGCGTCCCAGCAGTACTCGCCGTAGTGGTCGTCGCCGAACGCGGCGGCGAGCGAGGTGCGCAGGCCGAGCCGGGCGAGGGCGGTGGCCATGTTGGCGACGCCGCCCGGGCTGGAGCCCATGCCGCGGGCCCAGGACTCGGTCCCGCGCACGGGGGCGGAGTCGAGGCCGGTGAAGATGATGTCGAGGAAGACGGTGCCGGTGAGGAAGACGTCGCACTCGGGGTCGGTGGGCTCGCGCAGGCACACCAGGGGGTCGACGTCGGTGTCGCGTTCGGTCACGGCAGGCTCCCCGGTCGTGGTGCGGCGGATCGGCACGTGGTGCTGATCCGGACAGTGTGCCCGAAGGGGGCGGTGAGACGGGCCTGACGCAACGAGATCGCCACGTGATACCCGCAGAATCCCGCCCCAAACCGATCGTGACCCATATCACAGACCGAATCGGGGGAATCAGGGGACAAACACCTTCTCCGCCCACTCGGATGCTTGATACACATGGTGCCGCGACCCCGTGGATCACCGGGCGCCGTCTCATTTCCCCGTTCAGTTCCTGGAACGCCCATGCCGTCGCGCCGCCCGCGTGCCCTGGGGGCGCTCGTCGCTCTCGTCGCCCTGTTCACGGCCGGTTACGTCGCCCCGTACCTGCTGCCGACGGTCGTCGGACGGCTGTCCGCCGGTCTCGGCCTCGGTCCCTCGACAGCCGGTCTCATCGGCTCGATCCTGCTCCTCGGCTCCGCCTCGGCGGGCTTCACGCTGGCCGCGCGCGTCGAGCGGACCGGCCCCCGCCGGGCCGCCCGCCTCGGCCTCACGCTCATGACCCTCGGCTACGGCACGGCCGCGGCGACCGGCCTCGTCCCCCTCGTCGTCGCGGGCGCGGTCGTCGGCGGCTTCGGCTCCGGCACGGCGACGGCGGTGGCAGCGGCGGGCATCGCGGGCCGCCCGGACCCCCACCGCGCCTCGGCCCTCGGCCTGCTGTCGGTCTCGGCGACGGCCGGAGCCCTCTACCTGACCCTGCCGCACCTGGGCGGCGGCCATGCGCTGCCGTTCGCGGCGATCGCGGCCGTGGCCGTCGTGGTGGCACCGTCGACGACATGGCTGCCGGACGGCACCCGGACCTCCGCGCCCGCCCGGACCACCGACGACGCACCGCACCACGGTCCCCTCCCCCACCGCGGCGCCGGAACCGTCCTGGCCGCCGCCATCCTGTGCTGGTCCATGGCGCAGAACGCGCTGTGGGGCGTCAGCGGACGGATCGGCCTGACGCAGGCGGGCCTGTCCGAGGTCACGCTCGGGATGGTGTTCGCCGTGGCGCTCGGCGCCGGGCTGCTCGGCGTCATCGGGGCCGGCGCCCTGGGCGCACGGCTCGGCCGGGCGGTGCCGATCGGCGGGGGCACGGCGCTGATCGCGGGCTGCGTGCTGCTGAGCTCGGCCGCCGAGGGACCGGTGTCCTTCGCGACCGGCGAGATCGCGTGGAACGCGGTCTACCCGGTCGTGCTCTCCTACCTCCTCGGCCTCGCCGCCTCGCTCGACCCGCGCGGCCGCTGGGCGGTCCTGGTCGGCTCGGCCTCCTCGCTGGGCGTGGCCTGCGGCCCGGTCACCGGCAGCCTCCTGTCGGAGGCGGCCGGCTACCCGGGCATGGGCGCGGTCCTCTGCGCCCTGCTCCTCCTGGTCGCCGCACCCATGACCGCCGTCGCCCGCCACGCCTCCGGCCGCCCGCTGGTCCCCGGCTCCGTCCGCCGCCGCGGCGGCGCACCGGCCGCGGTCCTCGCCGCGACGACCCCGCCGAGCGCCCTGGTACCGCAGATGGGCGCCCCGGAACAGGAGATCACCCCGATCCCGGTCAGCGCGGCCCGCCGCCACGTGGCGAAGTCAGCTTTCCGCCTGGCCCGCCCGACGGACCACGCGTAAGGACACCCGCCCCACCCCGACCAGCCCCGCCGGCGGATGCGCGGGGCCCGGGGCCGGAGCCCCGCCTCAGGCGCCCACCCCCGCCAGGCGCCCGAGGCGCCCGGACTGGAGCCCAGCCCCGTTCAGCCCCGCGCCCCGCCTGCGGAGGCGCGGGGTCCGGGGCGGAGCCCCGGCTCAGGCGCCCACCCGACAGGCCCCATCCAGCCCCGCCGGCGCTTGAGGCGCGGGGCCCGGGGCGGAGCCCCGCCTCAGGCGCCCACCCCACGGGCCACATCCAGCCCCGCCGACGCTTGAGGCACGGCGCCCGAGGCGGAGCCCCGGCTCAGGCGCCCACCCCCGCCAGGCGCCCGAGGCGCCGGGACTGGAGCCCAGCCCCGTTCAGCCCCGCGCCCCACCTGCGCCGCCCCGCCGCTACGCCCACCCCACGGGCCACATCCAGCCCCGCCGGCGCTTGAGGCGCGGGGTCCGGGGCGGAGCCCCGGTTCGGGAAGGGGCGGGGTGGGGAATGGCCCGCCGCAGGCGCCCCGCCTCCGCCCCCCCGCTTGCGCCTACGCTCCGCCCGCGCCGAACTCGTACGCCTCGACCTCCGCCAGGTACCGCTCCCGCCGCACCTCGTCGTCCTCCAGGAAGGACGCCAGGAACGAGTTCCGAGCGAGCGTCCTCAGGTCCTCGGGCCCGAGCCCCAACGCCTCGCGCACCGCGTCGAAGTTGTCGCCCGCGTAACCGCCGAAGTACGCCGGATCGTCGGAGTTGACCGTCGCCACGAGCCCGGCCTCCAGCATCGACCGCAGCGGGTGCGACTCGAGCACGTCGACCGCCCGCAGCCGCACGTTCGACAACGGACACAGCGTCAGCGGCACCCGCTCGCGGACCAGGCGCTCGACCAGCGACGGGTCCTCCAGGCAGCGCAGGCCGTGGTCGACGCGCTCGACGCCCAGCACGTCGAGCGCCTCGCGGATGTACTCCGCCGGGCCTTCCTCGCCCGCGTGGGCGACCCGCCGCAGACCGAGCCGCGCGGCCTCCGCGTACACCTCGCGGAACTTCGCCGGCGGATGCCCGACCTCCGCGGAGTCCAGGCCGACCCCGGTGATGCGGTCGAGATACGGCTTCGCGGCGTCCAGCGTGGCCATCGCCGACTCGGCCGGCTCGTCGCGCAGGAAGCACATGATGAGCCGGGTGGAGATCCCGTGCCGCTCCTCCGCGCGGTCGAGCGCCGCGCCGAGCCCCTCCACGACCACGCCCATCGGCACGCCCCGCGCGATGTGCGCCTGCGGGTCGAAGAAGATCTCGGCGTGCCGCACGCCCTGCTGCGCCGCCCGCGCCAGGTACGCGTCGGCGAGTTCCGTGAAGTCGTCCGCGGTGCGCAGCACCGCCAGCACGCTGTAGTACAGGTCCAGGAAGGACTGCAGGTCGCTGAAGCGGTAGGCCTCGCGCAGCGCCGCCGTGTCGGCGTACGGCAGCGTCACGCCGTTGCGCGCGGCGAGCGCGAACGCGAGCTCTGGTTCGAGGGTGCCTTCGATGTGGAGGTGCAGTTCGGCCTTGGGTACAGGCATGGTTCCCGGTCTGTCTGTGCGGTGGTACGGGGGGCTATCTCTTCGGTACGGGGACCCTCATCAGGTCCTGCGCGATGCTCAGCTCCCCCTCGAACCCGGCGGCCCGCGCCTGCCGCTCGAACTCCTCAGGGTCCGCGTACCGCTGCGAGAAGTGCGTCAGGACGAGGTGCCGCACGCCCGCGTCCCGGGCCACCGCCGCGGCCTGGCCGGCCGTCAGGTGCCCGTGGTCCACGGCGAGCTGGACGTCCTCGTCGAGGAAGGTCGACTCGATGACGAGCATGTCCGCGCCCTCGGCGAGCGCGTACACCCCGTCGCACAGCCGGGTGTCCATGACGAACGCGAACCGCTGCCCGCGCCGCACCTCGCTCACGTCCTCCAGCGTGACGCCGTTCAGGACGCCCTCCCGCTGGAGCCGACCCACGTCGGGGCCCGCGATGCCGTGCGCGGCCAGCCGCTCGGGCATGATGCGGCGCCCGTCGGGCTCGGTCAGCCGGTAGCCGTACGACTCCACGGGGTGGGACAGCCGGCGCGCGTCGAGCGTGAACGCGCCGGTGACGGCCAGCGGCCCGTCGGCCGCCACCGGCGCCTCGGTCAGCTTCACCGTCTCGCGATAGGCCGTCGCGTACCGCAGCCGCTCGAAGAAGCGCTGCCCGCTCGCCGGGTAGTGCGCGGTGACCTGGTGCGGCACCTGGTCGAGGTTGATCCGCTGGATCACCCCGGCCAGGCCGAGCGAGTGGTCGCCGTGGAAGTGCGTGACGCAGATCCGGTTCAGGTCGTGCGCCGCGACCCCGGCCCTGAGCATCTGCCGCTGCGTGCCCTCACCGGGGTCGAAGAGGATGCCGTGGCCGTCCCAGCGCAGCAGATAGCCGTTGTGGTTGCGGTGCCGGGTCGGGACCTGGCTGGCCGTGCCGAGGACGACCAGTTCGCGTACGGACAAGGGTTCTGACTCCGTCCGGTCCGTCCGGGTTACCCGGGCGGCCAGTTGAGGCCACGGCCGCCGAGAACGTGCGCGTGGGCGTGGAAGACGGTCTGACCGGCGCCGGTGCCCGTGTTGAACACGATCCGGAACCCGCTGCCGTCGACCTTCTCCTGCGCCGCGACCTCGCCGGCCTCACGCAGTATGTCGGCGGCCACGGTCGGCGCGGCGGCGGCGAGGGAGGCGGCGTCCGGGTAGTGCAGGCGCGGGATGACGAGGACGTGCGTCGGCGCCTGCGGGTTGATGTCGCGGAACGCGACGGTCGTCTCCGTCGCGCGCACGATCGTCGCCGGGACGTCCCCCTCCGCGATCTTGCAGAACAGGCAGTCGCTCTGCGGCTCTCCGGCCATGGCCCGGGCCTCCTCGCCTCCGTCGATCATCCGTACACGCGCATGCTATCGGTGCGGTCGGACAGTGCTCAGGACCACCGTCCCGGCCACGTCCGGGCGGCGTCGCTCACGACCAGCGACCGGTCCGCCCGAGGACGAGCGCCGCGGCCGCCGTGCCCGCCGTGGAGGTGCGCAGAACACTCGGCCCAAGGCGGTACGGCCTGGCGCCGGCCTCCTCGAACAGCGCCAACTCCTCCGGGGAGACGCCGCCTTCGGGTCCGACGACGAGGACGATCGAGCCCGTCGCGGGCAGTTCGGCGGTCGCCAGGGCGCCGCTCGGGTGGTCGCGGTCCTCGTGCAGGACGGCGGCGAAGTCGGCCTCCGCGAGGAACGCGGCGACCTGCTTGCCCGTCATGAGCTCCGCGACCTCGGGGAAGCGGGTGCGACGCGACTGCTTGCCCGCCTCGCGGGCGGTCGCCCGCCACTTCGCGAGGGCCTTCAGGCCGCGGTCGCCCTTCCACTGGGTGATGCAGCGCGACGCGGCCCACGGCACGATCGCGTCGACGCCCGTCTCCGTCATGGTCTCGACGGCCAGCTCGCCGCGGTCCCCCTTGGGGAGGGCCTGGACGACGGTCACGCGGGGCGCGGGCCCGGGCTCCTCGTGGACGGCGGTCACCTCGACCGTCAGCTGGTCCTTGCCCTCGGCGGCGGCGACCACGCACTCGGCCCAGCCGCCCCGGCCGTCGGTGAGCACCAGCTCCTCCCCGGCGCGCAGCCGCTTCACGGACACGGCGTGCCGGCCCTCGGGCCCGTCGAGGAGGAAACCTCCGGGGGCGGGGACGGTGTCGACGACGAAGACGGGTGCGGTCATGTCTGGTTCCTCTGGACGAGATCGTTGAGCGCGGTGGTGAGCTCGGCGGCCAGCACCTCGACGAGCCGGCCGGCCGGCAGCTCGCGGGCGAGGCGGTGGCCCTGCCCGGCCCACAGGGCCATGCCCTGCGGGTCCCCGGCGGTCGCGGCGGCCTTGCGCAGCGGGGCGGTGAGGTGGTGGACCTCGGGGTAGGCGGCGGGGGCGTACGGCCCGTGCTCGCGCAGGAAACGGTTCACCAGACCGCGCGCCGGCCGACCGGAGAAGGCCCGGGTGAGCTCGGTGTGGGTGAACAGCGGGTCGGTCATGGCCCGCTTGTGCAGCGGATGCGCGCCGGACTCGGGGCAGACGAGGAACGCGGTGCCGAGCTGGGCGGCGTCGGCGCCCGCCGCGAGGGCGGCGGCTATCTGCCGGCCGCGCATGATGCCGCCGGTCGCGACGATCGGCAGCCGGACGTGTTCGCGGACCTCGGTCAGCAGCGCGAGCAGCCCCCGGCCGCCGCCGGCGTCGCCGGGCCCGGCGGCCGGGTCGTCGCGGTGGGTGCCCTGGTGCCCGCCCGCCTCGACGCCCTGCACGCAGACGGCGTCCGCGCCGGCCCGCTCGGCGGTCCGGGCCTCCTCGACGGACGTGACGGTGACGATCGTGAACGTACCGGCCCGGGTGAAGGCGTCGAGCGCGTCACGATCGGGGCAGCCGAAGGTGAACGAGACGACGGGCACGGGGTCGTCGAGCAGGATCGCCAGCTTGGCGTCGTACGCGTCGTCACGGCCCTGGTCGGGATCGCCGAGCGCGGTCTCGTACCAGCCGGACTCGCCGGCCAGCTGGTGTCCGTACACCTCGACGGCGGCCCGGTCGGCGGGCAGCCCGCCCGGCGGCATGAAGAGGTTGACCCCGAAGGGCCGTGCGGTGAGTCCGCGGACCTGCTTGATCTCCTGGTAGAGCCCGCCGGCGGTCTTGTACCCGCCGGCCAGGAACCCGAGCGCCCCGGCCTCGCACACGGCACCGACGAGCTCGGGACAGGAGGCGCCACCCGCCATGGGGGCCTGCACGATCGGGAAACGCGAGAGATCGTTCAGTGCGGTGGACATGCAGGCATCGTGTCATGCCGCCACGGCCGGGCCGAAACACGACGGGCGCCCCGCACCAGTGCGGGACGCCCGTCGCTCACGTCCTCGGCTCAGCTGGCCCGGGGGGCGATCCCCGACCCCCGGCAGCGCGACTACCGCCCGTTGAACGCGTCCTTCAGCCGCGAGAACAGCCCCTGCTGACCGGGCTGGAACTGACCCTGGGGGCGCTCCTCGCCGCGGAGCTTCGACAGCTCGCGCAGAAGGCGCTCCTGCTCCGGGTCGAGCTTCGTCGGGGTCTGGACCTCGACGTGGACGATCAGGTCGCCCCGGCCGTTGCCGCGGAGGTGGGTGACACCGCGGCCGTGCAGCGGGATCGACTGGCCGGACTGGGTGCCCGGACGGATGTCGACGTCCTCCGGACCGTCGAGCGTCTGGAGCTGCACCTTCGTGCCGAGGGCGGCCGCCGTCATCGGGAGCGTGACGGTGCAGTGCAGGTCGTCGCCGCGCCGCTGGAAGACCTCGTGCGGGGTCTCGTGGATCTCGACGTACAGGTCGCCGGCCGGGCCGCCGCCCGGGCCGACCTCGCCCTCGCCCGCCAGCTGGATCCGGGTGCCGTTGTCGACACCTGCCGGGATCTTGACCGTGAGCGTGCGGCGGGAACGGACCCGGCCGTCGCCCGCGCACTCGGGGCACGGGGTCGGGACGACGGTGCCGAAGCCCTGGCACTGCGGGCAGGGGCGGGAGGTCATGACCTGGCCGAGGAAGGACCGCGTGACCTGGGAGACCTCACCGCGGCCGCGGCACATGTCACAGGTCTGCGCGGAGGTGCCGGGCGCGGCGCCCTCTCCGGAGCAGGTGGTGCAGACGACGGCCGTGTCGACCTGGATGTCCTTGGTGGTGCCGAAGGCGGCCTCGTCGAGGGTGACCTCCAGGCGGATCATCGCGTCCTGGCCGCGCCGGGTACGCGAGCGCGGGCCGCGCTGGGACGCCGTACCGAAGAAGGCGTCCATGATGTCCGAGAAGTTGCCGAAGCCGCCCGCGCCGAAGCCGCCGGCCCCGCCGCCGCCGGACGAGGAGAGCGGGTCGCCGCCGAGGTCGTAGACCTGCTTCTTCTGCGGGTCCGACAACACCTCGTAGGCGGCGTTGATCTCCTTGAACCGCTCCTGCGTCTTCGGGTCCGGGTTCACGTCCGGGTGAAGCTCACGGGCGAGCCGGCGGAAGGCCTTCTTGATCTCGTCCTGGGACGCGTCTCGGCGCACGCCGAGTACGGCGTAGTAGTCCGTGGCCACTTACGACTCCGCCAGGATCTGTCCGACGTAACGTGCCACTGCGCGTACCGCTCCCATCGTTCCGGGGTAGTCCATGCGGGTCGGTCCGACCACGCCGAGTTTGGCGACTGCCTCGCCGCCGGAACCGTAGCCGACCGAGACGACGGACGTGGAGGTCAGGCCCTCGTGGCCGTTCTCGTGCCCGATGCGTACGGTCATGCCGGATTCCTTGGCCTCGCCGAGGAGCTTGAGGAGCACCACGTGCTCCTCAAGAGCCTCCAGGACGGGCCTGATCGTGAGGGGGAAGTCATGTCCGAAGCGGGTCAGATTGGCGGTTCCGCCGATCACCAGCCGCTCCTCCTGCTCCTCCACCAGGGTTTCGAGCAGGGTCGCGAGCACGGTCGAGACCGTGCCGCGGTCCTCGATGTCCTCGAAGGACTCGGGCAGGTCCTGCACCAGCTGCGGCACGTCCGCGAAGCGGCGGCCGACGACGCGGCTGTTGAGCCGGGCCCGCAGATCGGCGAGGGAGGTCTCGCCGAAGGGTGCCGGGCAGTCGACGACCCGCTGCTCGACCCGGCCGGTGTCGGTGATCAGCACCAGCATCAGCCGGGCGGGCGCCAGCGACAGCAGTTCCACGTGCCTGACCGTCGAACGGGTCAGCGAGGGGTACTGCACGACGGCGACCTGCCGGGTCAGCTGCGCGAGCAGCCGGACCGTGCGGCCGACGACGTCGTCGAGGTCGACGGCTCCGTCGAGGAAGTTGTGGATCGCCCGCCGCTCGGGCGTCGACAGGGGCTTGACGCCGGCCAGCCGGTCGACGAACAGCCGGTAGCCCTTGTCGGTGGGGATGCGTCCGGCGCTGGTGTGGGGCTGGGCGATGTAGCCCTCCTCCTCGAGGACCGCCATGTCGTTGCGGACGGTGGCGGGCGAGACACCCAGCTTGTGCCGCTCGGTGAGCGCCTTCGAGCCGACCGGCTCCTCCGTCCCGACGTAGTCCTGGACGATGGCGCGCAGCACCTCGAGCCTGCGTTCGCTGAGCATCGTGCGCACCTCCAGCTGTCGATCCGGTTCCGGTTGCTCCGGTTTTGGCACTCGCCCTGTTCGAGTGCCAGGAATCCCCCGGCCAGTGTACGGCGGCCCACGTCGCTCCTGGCAAGGAGGCGGGCTCGGAGCGGTTAGCGTCACGCCATGGACTTGGACTGGGAAGCGTACGGGTGGGAACGGCTCGGGAACGGCGTGGGGAGGTGCCGGCTGGCGGGCTGGGACGCCACGTCGGGCCTGGTCATCGGGCGGGACGCGGTCCTGCTGTACGACACGGGCGCCACGCTCGCGCAGGGCGCCGAGCTGCGGTCGCAGGTGGCGGCGCTCACGGGCGGCCGGAGGGTGACGCATGTCGCACTGAGTCACCCCCATTTCGACCATGTGCTCGGCACGGCGGTGTTCGCAGGCGCCGAGGTCTTCGGGGCGGTGGGCATGGACACGCTGCTGCCGCGGGACCGCGAGGCGCTGCGCGAGGACGCGGTACGGCAGGGGGTGGACGAGGGGGCCGCGGCGGAGGCCGCCGAGGTCCTGGTGGCGCCGCGGCACACCGTGACCGGCGAGTGGACCCTCGACCTGGGCGGTCGCCAGGTCCTTCTCGCGAACGTCGGTCCGGGCCACTCGGGTCACGATCTGGCCCTGCTCGTGTCCGGGGAGCGCGAGATCGTCTTCTGCGGGGACCTGGTGGAGGAGTCGGGCGAGCCCCAGGCGGGGCCGGACGCGATCCCGTCGCGCTGGCCGGCCGCCCTCGACCGTCTGCTGTCCCTGGGCGGCGAGGACGCGGTGTACGTGCCGGGGCACGGCGCGGTGGTGGACGCTGACTTCGTGCGACGCCAGCGGGATGAGCTGGCACGCCGCTTCGAGGTGTCGTAACGTCGCCCGAATGCCGGGCGACAGAGGGGATCTGACGCCCCCTCGCCTGCGCTTCCGCCGCCTGACCGGACAGAATCGAGCCCATGCGGAGCTACAACCCCGACCTGACGCCGCCGTGGAAGCGTTCGGCGCCCGTCCCGGAGGTCCCGGCGGACCGTGACCTGGTGGTCGAGGAGGTGACGACGGGCTTCTGCGGGGCGGTGATCCGCTGCGAGGCGGGCACGGTGACCCTGGAGGACCGCTTCGGCAAGCACCGGGTCTTCCCGATGGAACCGCGCGGCTTCCTCCTGGAGGGCCGCACGGTCACCCTGGTCCGCCCCTCGCGCCCGGCACCGGCGCGCCCCGCCCGTACCGCCTCCGGCTCGATCGCCGTCCCGGGCGCCCGGGCCCGGATCGCCCGTGCGGGCCGCATCTACGTGGAGGGCCGGCACGACGCGGAGCTGGTGGAACGGGTCTGGGGCGACGACCTGCGCATCGAGGGCGTGGTGGTGGAGTACCTGGAGGGCGTCGACGACCTCCCGGCGATCGTGGCCGAGTTCGCCCCGGGGCCGGACGCCCGGCTGGGCGTCCTGGTCGACCACCTGGTGACGGGCTCCAAGGAGTCCCGGATCGCCGCGCGGGTCACCTCGCCCGACGTCCTGGTCGTCGGCCACCCCTACATCGACGTCTGGCAGGCCGTGAAGCCCGCCTCCCTCGGCATCCCCGCCTGGCCCACCGTCCCCCGCGGCCAGGACTGGAAGACCGGCGTCTGCCGCGCTCTCGGCTGGCCGGAGAACACGGGCGCCGCCTGGCAGCACATCCTGTCGAAGGTGACCTCCTACAAGGACCTGGAACCGGAACTCCTGGGCCACGTGGAAGAACTGATCGACTTCGTCACGACCCCCTAGCCCCGGGCAGCCCCCGTCAGCCCCCGGGCAGCACCCGTCGCGGACCACCACCCCGCAATGCGGTGCCCACCTGCCCGGGCGACGCCCACCGCCCCCCGTTGTGGGCATCCGTCCTGCAGGCGTGCAACCCCGTGCCCGGGCGACGCCACCGCCACCCCCCGTTGTGGGCATCCGTCCTGCAGGGCGTGCAGCCCCGTGCCCGGGCGACGCCGCCGCCACCCTCCGTCGCAGACCACCACCCCGCAAGGCGGTGCCCACCCGCCCGGGCCAGCGCCCACCGCCCCCCGTTGTGGGCATTCGTCCCGCAGGGCGGGACGGGTGGGCACAACGGGACGGCGCCCCTTGCCGGGCCTAGGCCCCCGCGCCTGGACGGTCACCCGTAGGGCGCGGCGCCCTGGTGGTGCGGGCAGGTGCAGAAGGCGGAGGCGCCCGCCAAGGGCGCCGTCCCGTGTGCCCACCCGTCCCGCCCCAGCGGGACGAATGCCCACACGGAGGATGGGATACGGCGCGGGCCCGGCGGACGGGCGCCGGCCTGCGGGACGCGGGCCCGTACGGGGGTGAGACAGGGCGCGGGCCCGGCGGACGGGCGCCGATGCCGCGGACACGGCCATGGTCCGCCGGACAGGCCCTAGTCCACCAGGTCGCGGACCACCGCGTCGGCCAGGAGGCGGCCGCGGAGGGTCAGGACCGCGCGGCCGTCGGCGTACGGGCCGGGGTCGAGGAGACCGTCGTCCAGGGCCTTCCGGGAGGCGGCCAGGCCCGCCGGCTTCAGCAGGCCCAGCTCGACGCCCTCCCGCAGCCGCAGCTCCAGCAGGACCCGCTCCACCCGCCGGTCCTCGTCCGACAGGACCTCGCGTCCGGCTCCCGGTGACCGTCCCTCGCCCAGCGCCGCGGCATACGCGCCGGGGTGCTTGACGTTCCACCAGCGGACCCCGCCCACGTGGCTGTGCGCGCCGGGCCCGGCACCCCACCAGTCGGCGCCGCGCCAGTACAGCTCGTTGTGGAGGCAGCGGCCGGCCTCCGAGGTGGCCCAGTTGGACACCTCGTACCAATCGAAGCCCGCCCCGGACAGCGCCTCCTCCGTCATCAGGTACCGGTCGGCGTGGACGTCGTCGTCGGTCATCGGTATCTCGCCGCGGCGGATGCGCCGGGCCAGCTGGGTGCCCTCCTCCACGATCAGCGCGTAGGCGCTGATGTGGTCGGGTCCGGCGCCGAGCGCCGCCTCCAGCGACGCCCGCCAGTCCTCGTCGGACTCGCCGGGCGTGCCGTAGATCAGGTCCAGGTTCACGTGCTCGAAGCCCGCCGCCCGCGCCTCCGCGACGCACGCCTCGGGGCGGCCCGGGGTGTGGCTGCGGTCGAGGATCTTCAGCACGTGCTGCCGGGCGCTCTGCATGCCGAACGAGATCCGGTTGAAGCCGCCGGCCCGCAGCTCCTCCAGATACGCGGGGCCGACCGACTCCGGGTTCGCCTCCGTCGTCACCTCGGCGTCGTCGGCGAGCCCGAACTCGTCCCGGATGACCGACAGCATCGCCACCAGGTCCGCCGCGTCGAGCAGCGTGGGCGTGCCGCCGCCGACGAAGACGGTCCGCACCGGCCGCGGGTCGTCGCCGAGCACCTTGCGGGCGAGTCGTATCTCCTCCGCGACCTGCCCCGCGTAGTTCTCCCGGGACGCGAGCACGCCTCCGGCACCGCGCAGCTCGCTCGCGGTGTACGTGTTGAAGTCGCAGTAACCGCACCGCGTGGCGCAGTACGGCACGTGCAGGTAGAACCCGAGCGGACGCTCCCCGGCCCCTCGCAGGGCGCTCGCGGGCAGCGCTCCGTCCTCGGGCATGGGCTCACCATCGGGCAGTACGGAAGGCATGAAGCCATTGTCCCGTACTGCCCGACAGTGCCGGCGAACCTGTGGATAACTCCGCGCCGAACGCGGTGTCCGCAGGTCAGGCCTCCCGCGCTCCCTCGTACATCTCGTCGATCAGGTGCTGGTAGGTCCGCTCGACGACCGGCCGCTTCATCTTCAGGCTCGGCGTGAGCTCGCCGTGCTCGACGTCGAGGTCGCGCGGCAGCAGGCGGAACTTCTTGATCGTCTGCCAGCGCTGCAGGCCCTCGTTGAGGCGGGAGACGTAGCCCTCGATGAGCTTCTCGGTCTGCGGGGCGGCGACGACCTCCGCGTAGGACTTGCCGGCGAGGTCGTGCTCGGCGGCCCAGCTCAGGATGGACGGCTCGTCGAGGGCGATGAGGGCGGAGCAGTAGTTCCGGTCGGCGCCGAGCACCACGATGTTCGAGACGAACGGGCAGACGGCCTTGAACTGGCCCTCGATCTCCGTCGGGGCGATGTACTTGCCGCCGGAGGTCTTGAACAGGTCCTTCTTGCGGTCGGTGATCCGCAGGTAGCCGTCGGCGGACAGCTCGCCGATGTCGCCGGTGTGGAACCAGCCGTCGGACTCCAGGACCTCGGCGGTCTTCTCCGGGAGGCCGTGGTAGCCCTCCATGATGCCGGGGCTGCGGAGCAGGATCTCGCCGTCGTCGGCGATGCGGACCTCGGTGCCGGGCAGCGGCTTGCCGACGGTGCCGGTGCGGTACGCCTCGCCCGGGTTGACGAAGGAGGCGGCGGAGGACTCCGTCAGGCCGTAGCCCTCCAGGATGTGGATGCCGGCGCCGGAGAAGAAGTAGCCGATCTCGGGAGCGAGGGCGACGGAGCCGGAGACGGCGGCGCGCAGCCGGCCGCCGAAGGCCTCACGGAGCTTCTTGTAGACGAGCGCGTCGGCGACCTTGTGCTTGGCGGTGAGGCCGAAGGGCGCGGAGGCGGTGCCGGTGCGGCGGAAGTTGTCCTGGGTGACCTTGGCGTACTCGCGGGCGACCTCCGCCGCCCACTGGAAGATCTTGTACTTGGCGCCGCCGCCCTCGCGGGCCTTGGCGGCCACGCCGTTGTAGACCTTCTCGAAGATGCGCGGGACGGCGGCCATGTAGGTGGGCTGCACGACCGGCAGATTGACGATGATCTTGTCGATGCGGCCGTCGACGGCGGTGACGTGACCGACCTCGATCTGGCCGGAGGTGAGCACCTTGCCGAAGACGTGGGCGAGCGGCAGCCACAGGTACTGGACGTCGTCCTGGGTGACGAGGCCGGTGGCGGCGATGGCCTTCGCCATGTACGACCAGCTGTCGTGCCGCAGCCGCACGCCCTTGGGACGGCCGGTGGTGCCGGAGGTGTAGATGAGGGTGGCGAGCTGGTCGGAGGTGATCGCGCCGACGCGCTCCTTGACGACCTCGGGGTGCTTCTCCAGGTACGCCTTGCCGCGTGCCTCCAGCTCGGCGAGCGTGAGCACCCACTCGTCGGAGGTGTCGGCGCCCTCGGGGTCGATGACGACGACGTGGTGGAGTTCCGGGAGGTCGGCGCGGCGCTCGACGGCCTTGGCGAGCTGGTCGGCGTTCTCCGCGATCAGTACGCGCGAGGCGGAGTCGGAGAGGATGAAGGCCGACTCCTCGGCGTTGGTCTGCGGGTAGACCGTGGTGACGGCGGCGCCGGCGCACATGACGCCGAGGTCGGCGAGGATCCATTCGACCCGGGTCGCGGAGGCGAGGGCGACCCGCTCCTCGGGCTCGACGCCGAGGTCGATGAGGCCGGCGGCGATGGCGTGGACCCGCTCGGCGGCCTGCGCCCAGCTGAGCGACTTCCAGTCGTCGGGACCCTGGCCGGAGGCGGCGGGTACCGGGTAGCGGTAGGCCTCGGCGTCCGGGGTCCGCTCGACGCGCTCAAGGAAGAGCGCCGCCACGGACGGCGGCCGGTTCTCGATCAGGGTCTGTGTGTCGCTCACGACGTCCTCCGGGCGGCGGCGGTGCGGTCAGGCGGGGCGATCGGGCAATGCGTGGGGGCGATGCGTAACGCGTAACTAACTGGCGAGTAACCTGCGGCGGGTTCAGAGTAGAGCGCCGGAGACTGGCGCGTAAGAGCTTGCATATAACGAAACAGGCCCCCGTACCGTCGGTACGGGGGCCTTTCCGTGTGCCTACTTCTTGCTCTTGGCGGAGGACTCGTCACTCGACAGGACGGCGATGAAGGCCTCCTGCGGCACCTCCACCGAACCGACCATCTTCATCCGCTTCTTGCCTTCCTTCTGCTTCTCCAGCAGCTTCCGCTTACGGGAGATGTCACCGCCGTAGCACTTGGCGAGGACGTCCTTGCGGATGGCGCGGATGGTCTCGCGGGCGATGACCCGGGAGCCGATGGCGGCCTGGATGGGCACCTCGAAGGCCTGCCGCGGGATGAGCTCGCGCAGCTTGGCGACGAGCCGCACACCGTAGGCGTAGGCGGCGTCCTTGTGGGTGATCGCCGAGAAGGCGTCCACCTTGTCGCCGTGCAGCAGGATGTCGACCTTGACCAGGCTGGAGGACTGCTCGCCGGTGGGCTCGTAGTCGAGCGAGGCGTAGCCGCGGGTCTTGGACTTCAGCTGGTCGAAGAAGTCGAAGACGATCTCGGCCAGCGGGAGGGTGTAGCGGATCTCGACCCGGTCCTCGGAGAGGTAGTCCATGCCGAGGAGGGTGCCGCGCCGGTTCTGGCACAGCTCCATGATCGAGCCGATGAACTCGGTGGGCGCGAGGATCGTGGCGCGCACGACCGGCTCGTACACCTCGTTGATCTTGCCCTCGGGGAACTCGCTCGGGTTGGTGACCGTGTGCTCGCTGCCGTCCTCCATGACCACGCGGTAGACCACGTTGGGGGCGGTGGCGATCAGGTCGAGGCCGAACTCGCGCTCCAGACGCTCGCGGATCACGTCCAGGTGCAGCAGGCCGAGGAAGCCGACGCGGAAGCCGAAGCCGAGGGCGGCGGAGGTCTCGGGCTCGTAGACCAGCGCGGCGTCGTTGAGCTGGAGCTTGTCGAGCGCGTCGCGCAGCTCCGGGTAGTCCGAGCCGTCCAGCGGGTACAGACCCGAGAAGACCATCGGCTTCGGGTCCTTGTAGCCGCCGAGCGCCTCCTCGGCGCCCTTGGCCTGGGAGGTGATGGTGTCACCGACCTTGGACTGCCGGACGTCCTTCACACCGGTGATGAGGTAGCCCACCTCGCCGACGCCGAGGCCGTCGGCCGGCAGCATCTCCGGCGAGTTGGTGCCGATCTCCAGGAGCTCGTGGGTGGCGCCGGTCGACATCATGCGGATGCGCTCGCGCTTGTTGAGCTGGCCGTCGACGACCCGGACGTACGTGACGACGCCGCGGTAGGAGTCGTAGACCGAGTCGAAGATCATCGCGCGGGCGGGGGCGTCCTTCACGCCCACCGGGGCCGGGATGTCGCGGACGACGCGGTCCAGGAGCGCCTCGACGCCCATGCCGGTCTTCGCGGAGACCTTGAGGACGTCCTCCGGCTGGCAGCCGATGAGGTTCGCCAGCTCCTCGGCGAACTTCTCCGGCTGGGCGGCCGGCAGGTCGATCTTGTTGAGCACCGGGACGATGGTGAGGTCGTTCTCCATCGCCAGGTAGAGGTTGGCCAGCGTCTGCGCCTCGATGCCCTGGGCGGCGTCCACCAGCAGGATCGTGCCCTCGCAGGCGGCGAGCGAACGCGAGACCTCGTAGGTGAAGTCGACGTGCCCGGGGGTGTCGATCATGTTCAGGATGTGCGTACGCCCCTGCTCCGACCCCTCGGTCGGGGCCCAGGGCAGACGGACGGCCTGGGACTTGATCGTGATGCCGCGCTCACGCTCGATGTCCATCCGGTCGAGGTACTGGGCGCGCATCTGCCGCTGGTCGACCACACCGGTCAGCTGGAGCATCCGGTCGGCAAGCGTCGACTTGCCGTGGTCGATGTGCGCGATGATGCAGAAATTGCGGATCAGAGCCGGGTCGGTACGGCTCGGCTCGGGCACGTTGGTAGGAGTCGCGGGCACGCAGGGTTCTCGTCTCGGGCGATGTTCAGAACGGATACGTAGGCTCCATCGTCCCATGACCGCGGGACCTCGGTCGGTTTGGGCGGTGTGGAGAGCGGCTGATATCGTGGACGGCTGTGTCTCGTGTGCCCTCTCAGCTGCGCGGCACATCCTGAAGAAACATCGAACCTGTAAAGGCTCTTTTCGTGGCGAACATCAAGTCCCAGATCAAGCGGAACAAGACCAACGAGAAGGCGCGCCTTCGCAACAAGGCCGTCAAGTCGTCGCTCAAGACCGCGATCCGCAAGGCCCGCGAGGCTGTCGCCGCCGGCGACCTCGAGAAGGCCACCGTGGCCGCTCGTGCCGCTTCGCGTCAGCTCGACAAGGCTGTCTCGAAGGGTGTCATCCACAAGAACGCCGCCGCCAACAAGAAGTCGGCGCTGGCCACCAAGGTTGCCTCCCTCCAGGGCTGAGCTCTGATGTGACCAGGCCGTACGGGACCCAGCGGGCCCTCTAACCGCTCCCGGCCGGCCACCCGGCTCCGTACGCGAGACGCGTTCGCCACGCGTGTACGGGCCACACCAGTTGTACGACGAAGGCCCCGCCGCCCTCCTTCCCCAGGAGGCGACGGGGCCTTCGCCGTCGGTGCTGCGGGGCGGGGCGGCGGGGCGAGTGTCAGCCGCGTCGCATGCGGGCAGCGCGGGCGATGGTGACGACGGCCTTCTCCAGGGCGTACTCGGGATCGTCGCCGCCGCCCTTGACGCCCGCGTCGGCCTCGGCGACCGCGCGCAGCGCGAGGGAGACGCCGTCCGGGGTCCAGCCGCGCATCTGCTGGCGCACGCGGTCGATCTTCCAGGGGGGCATGCCCAGCTCGCGGGCGAGATCGGCGGGGCGGCCGCCGCGGGCCGAGGAGAGCTTGCCGATCGCCCGGACGCCCTGGGCGAGTGCGCTGGTGATGAGGACGGGCGCGACACCGGTCGACAGGGACCAGCGCAGGGCCTCCAGCGCTTCCGCCGCACGTCCCTCGACGGCACGGTCCGCGACGGTGAAGGACGAGGCCTCGGCGCGGCCCGTGTAGTAGCGCCCGACGACCGCCTCGTCGATGGTGCCGTCGACGTCCGAGGTGAGCTGCGCCACGGCGGAGGCCAGTTCCCGCAGGTCGCTGCCGATCGCGTCCACGAGCGCCTGGCAGGCCTCGGGCGTGGCCGAACGGCCGAGCGACCGGAACTCCTGCCGCACGAACGTCAGCCGCTCCGCCGGCTTCGTCGTCTTCGGGCAGGCCACCTCCCGCGCGCCCGCCTTGCGGGCCGCGTCGAGGAGTCCCTTGCCCTTGGCGCCGCCCGCGTGCAGCACCACGAGGGTGATCTCCTCGGCCGGCGCGTCGAGATACGCCTTGATCTCCTTGATCGTCTCCGCCGGCAGGTCCTGCGCGTTCCGCATCACCAGGACCTTGCGCTCGGCGAAGAGCGAGGGGCTGGTCAGCTCGGCGAGCGCGCCGGGCTGCAGCTGTTCGGGGGCGAGGTCGCGCACGTCCGTGTCGGCGTCGGCGGCCCGCGCGGCCGCCACCACCTCGCGCACCGCGCGGTCCAGCAGCAGGTCCTCCTGGCCCACGGCGAGCGTGACGGGGGCGAGGAGGTCGTCGGGGGAAGACTTCTTGGTGGCCATCGCGCTCCAGCATCCCACGCGCCACCGACAGCCGGGCGTCGTCGAGAATGTGCACGTGAGCGATGTGAGACACGTACTGGTCCTGCCCGACCGCGACGCGGCCGAGGAGGTCGCCGAGGAGCTGCCCGACCGCTTCGGCGTCGCCGAGGAGCCCCAGCTGGTCCGGGACGCCCTGGCGGGCGAGGACGACGCCGAGGACGCCCAGTGGCTGGTGGTGGTCGAGGACCCGGAGGGCCGTCTCGACCCGGCGGCGCTCGACGCGCTGGCCGCCGAGTACGAGGGCTGGCTGGAGGCCCCGTAGGGCCGGCTCAGGCCGCCGGTGCGGCCTTGGGGACGATCTGGACGTCCAGGTCGATGGTGATGCTGGAGCCGACCGCCGCGATGCCGCGGGCGAGCAGCGTCTGCCAGGTGAGGGTGAAGTCCTCGCGGTGCAGCTCGGTGGTCGCCCGGCAGGCGCCGCGGGTCTCGCCCTGCAGCCCGTTCCCCAGGCCGAGGTACTGGGTGTCGAGGGTGACCGTACGGCTGACGCCGTGCAGGGTGAGCGCGCCGGTGACGGCCCAGCGGCTGCCGCCCCTGTGGACGAAGCGCTCGCTGTAGAACTCCATCGTCGGGTACGCGCCGACGTCGAGGAAGTCGCCGGAGCGCAGGTGGTCGTCGCGCATCCGGACGCCGGTGTCGATGGAGGCGGCGTCGATGACGACGTGCATCGCCGAGTGCTCCATGCGCTCGGCGATCCGGACCGCGCCCGCGAAGCTGTTGAACCGGCCGTGGATCCGGGCGAGGCCGATGTGCCGCGCGGTGAAGCCGATCTGCGAGTGCGTGGGGTCGATCTCCCAGTCACCCGGCTCGGGCAGGGCCTGCTGGGGTGCGACCTGGAGCCGCACCTCGCCCAGGCCCGCGTGACCGCTCTCCTCGACGACGGCGTTGCCGTGGTACGGGGTGTAGCCCTCGGCCGTGACCGCGAGCCGGTACTCCCCGGCCGGCACCGTCGCGAGGACCGTGCCGTACGGGTCGGTCTCGCCGGCGAGGACCTTGCGGCCGACCGTGTCGGAGAGCGTGAACTCGGCCTGGCGGACCGGCTCGTCGACGGGGTCGAGGACCCGGCAGCTCAGGACGCCCGCCGACGCGGGCAGCGCGATCCCCGCGAACGGGCCGCCCCGAGAGGTTCCCGCCCCACGCCTGCCGAACAGACCGAACACCGCACATACCCCCGGACGAACCGCTCACGTTTCCGTTTGACGAATACTCATTCGATCACTGTTGCGGCGTTCGAGGCAAACGGCGGAAGTGTTACCGGAGGTCCGAATTAAAGGTTCCGGTGACCACCGCCTGATGACGCTTACACAGGCTCGGCCACCGGCGGCCGCTCCGGCAGCTCCCGGAGGCGCGACACCGGCGAGGGCAGCAGCCACAGCACCGCGAACAGCGCGCCCACCGTCGCGATCCAGAGCGTGGGCCGCAACCCCAGCGCCGTGCCGAGCAGCCCGCCGACGAGCGCGCCGACCGGACGGAAACCGTGGTTGAGCATCCGGTAGGCGCCCATCACCCGCGACCGGACGGCGTCGGGTATCCAGGCCATCTGGAGCGATCCGCCGGCGACGTCGGCCAGCATCACGCCGACGCAGGACAGGAACTCGGCGAGGAAGAGCAGGCCGACGACCAGCGGCAGCGGACCGCTCGCGGCCGGTATGAGGAGCAGGGGCAGGGTGAAGCCCACGAAGCCGGTGACGAGCGAAGGTCCGATGCCGATCCGCCTGACGACCGCCCCGCTGAGCGCCGCCCCGATCAGCCCGCCGACGGCCCCGGCCGCGAGCAGCGCCCCCAGCACACCGGCGCTCAGGCCGAGTTGGGTGGTCGCGTAGAGGACGAAGAGGGTGTGGAACATGTAGTTGAAGAACTGCACCGTGCCCGACGCGGCGAACAGCGCGCGCATCGAGGGGTCCCGCAGCACCCAGCGCAGCCCTTCGGTGAAGTGCCCCTTCTCGACGGGCGCGGGAGGCGGCTCGACCGGGCGGATCCTGGCCAGGTAACCGGCCGAGACCAGGTAGGTGAGCGCGTCCGCCAGCAGCGCGAACGGCGCCGTGAGCACCTGAACCAGGACGCCGCCGATCCCCGGCCCGGCCAGCCAGGCCGTCGAACGGCTGCCGTTGACGAGTGAGTTCGCCTGCACATACCGCTCGGCGGGCACGAGCGCCACGAACAGCGTGGTGTTGCACGCCTCGAACAGCACGCTCAGCGCTCCCACCCCGAAGGCCACCGCGTACAGCTGACCGAGCGTCAGCATGCCGAGCAGATGGGCGACGGGCAGGGTCAGCAGCAGCGCCGCCCTGCCGATGTCGGCCGCGATCATCGCGCGCCGGCGGTGGGCCTGGGGATCGGCCCAGGCCCCGAGCGGCAGGTTGAGCAGCAGCGCGGGCAGCAGCTCGGCCGTCTTGAGCCAGCCCATCTCGGCCGCGTCGGCGCCCAGGACGAGCACGGCGGCGAGCGGCAGCGCCATCAGCGAGATCTGGTCGCCGACGAGCGAGACGGTCTGTCCGGTCCAGTACCGCCGGAAGGACCGCTCGCGCAGCAGCGCGGGTATGCGTGCGGCGATCGCCATGGGTCACTCCTCCTCGTCGCTGTCGTGGTTCTCTCGCTGCAGGTAGGCGATCCTCAGGACGCTGACCGGTCGGGCGCCCTCGGGCCGCCGGGCCGCATCGGCGTCGCGGTCCTCGTAGGGCCGCAGCAGCTCCTCCATCCGCCGCCCGAGGTCCGCGAGCTCCTCAGGGGTGAGGTAGAGCAACGAGTCGCCGAACTGTTCGGCCTCCTGCCACTCCCTGGGCAGGGTGCGCCGGTTCTCCACGGCTCGGAGGACGCGCTGGAAGTAGAGCTGGATCGCGGCTCCGCTCAGCGCGTCCGCCGCCTCGGCGACGGCCGGGTCCTCGCTGTGGCCCGGCCACTCGGTGTACCGCGCCGTCGCCTGCCAGGGCTTCTCCCGCCCCTTGCCGCCGGGTGCCTGCTCCACCAGCCCGTACTTGGCGAGTATCCGCAGGTGGTACGAGCAGCTGGCCACCGACTCTCCGGTCAGCTCGGCCGCCCGCGTAGCCGTGAACGGCCCTTCGCTCCGGAGCAGACCCACCAGGGTCATCCGCGTCGGATGGGCGTAGGCGCGCAGGGCGCGGGGGTCGGTGAGCTGGATGCTACGAGGCTGCTCCGTCATGATGAAAACATATCTTTAGAAAGACTCCTTTACAACGCTTTCTTTAGTCGAGCCCTCAGCCGGTGCCGACCACGGAGGTGTGCGCCGTCAGCCCGGCGCCCGCACCGGTGACCGCGATCGCCCCGTCCCGGTCCGTGCTCAGCACGCGCGCCCCGCCCGCCCTGAGCGCCCGCACCGTCCGCGGCGAGGGATGCCCGTAAGGGTTGTCCCGGCCGGCCGACACCAGCGCGAGCCTCGGCCGCACCGCCCGTATCAGCCCCAGGTCCTGATGGGCCGAGCCGTGATGAGCGACCTTGAGCACGTCCACGGGCGGCAACGCCGGGTACGCCCGTAACAGCCCCTGCTGACCCGGAGGTTCGAGATCGCCGAGCAGCAGCACACTCACCCCGCCGGCAGCCCGCACGAACAACGTCACGCTGGCATCGTTGACCCCGGCCTCCCCCGACCCTCCCGAGTCCCCCGATTCCCCCAGCCCTCTCGGCTCCCCCAGCTCCCTCGGCTCCCTCGCCTCTCCCGCTTCTGCCGACCCTCCCGGCTCTCCCAGCCTTCCCGGCTCTCCCAGCCCTCCCGGCTCACCCAGCCCTCCCGGCTCACCCAGCCCTCCCGGCTCACCCAGCCCTCCCGGTTCTCCCGGTTCTCCCGGCTGCCCGGCAGCCGCTGAGCCCTCCGGGCGGCCCGCGCTGCCCGGACCGGCCCGCGGCCACAGCACCCACCACTCCAGCGGGCCCAGCCTGCGTCGCTCGCCCGCCCCGGCCCGCACCAGAGGAACCCCGGCCGCACGCGCCGTCCGCCGCACGAACTCCGCCTGCCCTGGCGGCGCTTCGAGCCCGGTCGTCTGGATCGCCCCGACCGCCCGTCCCCGCAGAACCCCCGGCAGCCCGGCGACATGGTCCGCGTGGAAGTGGGTGAGCACCAGGAGCGGGATCCGGCGCACCCCGAGGTCCCGCAGGCACCGGTCCACCGGCGCCGGATCGGGTCCCGTGTCCACCACGACGGCCGTGTCACCACCGGCCGCGAGCACGATCGCGTCCCCCTGACCGACCTGACACATCGCGAACACCCACCCCGGCGGCGGCCATCCGGACACCAGCCGGACCAACGGCGGCGGCCGCACCACCGCCAGGAGCAACAGCGCCGCACAGGCCACCCCGATCCACCGCCGCCACGGCAGCCCCCGTACGGCCAGGAGCACGAGCCCGGTCAGCAGCGCGAGCAGCAGCCCGCCCCACCAGCCGTCCGGCCAGGACGTCTCCGCGCCGGGCAGCGCCGCACCGGTGCGGGCCACCTTCGCGATCCACCCGGCCGGCAGCCCGGCGAGCCAGGCCACCGCCTCTGCCGCTCCCGGCCAGACGGCCGCCAGGGCCAGCGCGAGGAATCCGAGCACCGTGGCCGCGGCCACGGCGGGCTCGGCCAGCAGATTCGCCGGCACCGCGACCAGGCTCACCCGCGCCGCGAAGACCGCCACGACCGGCGCGCACACCGCCTGCGCCGCAAGCGTCGCCGCCAGCGCCTCCGCGATCCTGCCCGGCACCCTCCGCCGCCGCAGTGCCTCGCTCCAGCGCGGGGCGACCGTGAGCAGCGCTCCCGTGGCCAGCACCGACAGCAGGAAGCCGTAACTCCGCGCCAGCCACGGGTCGTAGAGCACCAGGACCAGCACCACGGCGGCGAGCGCCGGGATGAGCGAGCGCCGTCGTCCGGTCGCGACGGCGAGCAGAGTGACGAGTCCGCAGGCCGCCGCACGCAGCACGCTCGGATCGGGCCGGCACACCACCACGAACGCCAGCGTCAGCGCTCCCCCGGCGAACGCCGTCGCTCGCAGCGGAATACCGAGGCGTGGAGCGAGCCCACCTCGCTCGGCCAGCTGCGCGGTGCCCGGCCTGCCGATGAGAAGCAGCAGCACGAGGGTGAGATTGGAACCCGAGACCGCCAGGAGATGGGTCAGATCGGTGGCCTCGAACGCCTCCTTCAGGTCGGGCTCGATCCTGGATGTGTCGCCGACGACCAGGCCCGGCAGCAACGCCCGGGCATCGGGCGCGAGGCCCTCCGTGGCGTGCCGCAGCCCGGCGCGCAGTCCGCCCGCCGTGCGCTGCAGCGCGCTCGGCGGCCCGGTGACCCGAGGCTCCCCTGAGCCGTCGACCCGCAGCACCGCGGCGAACGGGTCTCCGGAACGCGCCGGGACGGCGAGCCTCCCCGACACCCGCAGCCGGGTCGACGGCAGCAGCCGCAGCCAGGCCTCGCGCTCCTCTCCTGCCGGCACCACGAGCAGCACCGGCGCTCTGGTCCGGTGCACCGCGCCGTCCCGCTCCTCGACCCGTGTCACCTCGCCCTCCACGACCACGGACACCGGCGCCGCCCGGCTCCCGCGCACTCTGGGAGGAGTGACCCTCGGGTCGGACGTGACCACCACCTCCGCCACCACCCGGCCGTCTTCCCGGGCGAGTTCGGGCACCGGCCCCCTGTGCAGATCCGCCGCGTGGAACCCGGCGGACGCAGCCCCGGCCGCCGCGCACAACAGCACACCCGCGAAGGCGGTCGCCCGCAGCCCGCGCCGGGCGGCCGGGACCAGAAGCAGCGCCGCACCCGCCAGACAGAGCAGTACACCCGCTACCGTCCACCAGCCGGCGACGCCCACCGCGAGTGCCGCCCCGCCCCAGGCGGCGAGGGCCGGCGCCACGAGCCGCAGATCGGCCGGACCCTCGTCCCAGGGCGCCGGACGGATGTCCTCGCTCATGGCCGGACCAGGGGCTCGAGGTCCGCGAACCTGCGCGCACCAATCCCGTTGACGTCCCGCAGCTCGGCCACCGACCGGAAACCCCCGTGCTCGACACGGTGTTCCACGATGTGCCGGGCGAGTACCGGGCCGACACCGGGCAGGGCGTCGAGCTGCTCGACGGTCGCCGCGTTGAGGCTCAGCGGGTTGGCGGGGCTCGGCGGCCCGGGCGCGGAACCCGCAGCGCCCGCAGCGCCCCCGGCGCCCCCGGCACCCATGAGCGCGCCGGCGGTCGCGGGGACGGGGAGCCCGACCACGACCTGCTCGCCGTCCAGGAGGACCCGCGCCCGGTTCAGGCCGGTCAGGTCCGTGCCCGGGCGAATGCCGCCCGCCGCGCGTAAGGCGTCGGTGACCCGGGAGCCGGCAGGAAGGGTGAACACTCCCGGCCGGCGCACCTTGCCGCCGACGTCGACCACCACGACCGCACCCGCGCTCGCACGCACGCTCGCGCTCGCGCCGGCGATCGGATCAGGAAGCGAGCCCGACCCCGGAGCCGTCGGCGAAGTCGCCGCAGCTTCCGGGAACGACGCCGCCGTCCCGGGCAGCGGCCGGGCCGCCGCGACCACCTCGGGCGCCCTGACCTGCTCCGGCCGCCCCGCCCAGAAGTAAGCCCCCGCGCCACCCGCCGCGACGGCAAGGACCACCGCGAGCGCGGCCAGCGACCGTCGCTCGAGCCCGCACCGCGACTGGACCCACAGCGGCAGCCGGTCACGCAGCGCGAGCCGGACCATTTCCCCGCGTCGCACGGGCGGTTCGGGCCCGGCCCGCCCTCGCTCCCCCGACGCCACCCCCGTCGGTGGCCCCAACTGCGGCTCCGTCTCCGGTCCTGACGGCCGCGATGGCGATTCGGGCGGCTGTGAGGGGCTCGGCAGGACCGGGGAGACCGCGGAGACCGACGGGCCCTGTGCCGGTCCCGGCGCAGGCGGCGGGGCCGCGGACGGGAACAGCGCCTCGCCCCGCCGGCGTACCGCTGTCGGTCCCGCGAGCGCGCCGGCCGCCCGCCTGCGATGGATCCGGGCGGCCGCGCCCCTCGACCGGGACCTTCCGTCCGAGCCCGGAAGCCGGCCCGGCCCACTGGTCGGTCCACTGGTAGGTCCACTACGACGTGATGCGATGTGTGTGCGAAGAGTCATGACATCGACGGTAGGCCGACCGAGCACCGATCCGCCGAGATCACCGGATTCCCGTGGATAACCGACCAGTTGTGGAAAACTCCGTCACCCTCATGAGGGATGACACGTGCCAATCCCAGTGATCGGCACACGCACAGGGCACCTGCGGCATCGCACCTGCGTCAGCGAGGGGACACGACCACCGCGAGAAGCCCCGGACCGGTGTGGGCGCCGATGACCGCACCGACCTCGGTGACCTGGAGGTCCTCGACGGCCGGCAGACGTTCGCGCAGCCGCTCGGCGAGAGTGGCGGCCCGGTCGGCCGCGGAGAGGTGGTGCACGGCGATGTCGACGGGACCGGCACCGGCCCGCTCGACCGCGATCTCCTCCAGCCGTGCGATCGCCTTGGACGCCGTGCGCACCTTCTCGCGCAGCTCGATCCGGCCGCCCTCGAGTTCGAGCAGCGGCTTCACGGCCAGCGCGGACCCGAGAAGCGCCTGAGCGGTGCCGATGCGGCCCCCGCGGCGCAGATAGTCGAGCGTGTCGACGTAGAAGAAGGCCGAGGTGCTCGCGGCGCGCTTCTCGGCGGCCGCGACGGCCTCGTCGAGCGAGCCGCCCGCGTCCGCGACCTCGGCCGCCGCCTGGGCGCAGAAGCCGAGGGCCATGCCCACCATCCTGGTGTCGACGACCCGTACGGGCACCGGAGCGTCCTTGGCGGCGAGCACGGCGGCGTCGTAGGTACCGGAGATCTCGCCGGACAGGTGCAGCGAGACGATGCCGCCGGCGCCCGCCTCGGCGGCGGCGCGGTAGGTGGCGGCGAAGACCTCGGGAGCGGGTCGGCTGGTGGTCACCAGGCGTCGCTTCTGCAGGGCTTCCGCGAGCGAGCGGGCCGAGATCTCCGTCCCTTCCTCCAACGCGCGGTCGCCGATGACGACGGTGAGCGGAACGGCCGTGATGGCGTGCCGCTCCATCGTCTGGGGTGGCAGGTAGGCCGTGGAATCGGTGACGATCGCGACATGCCGGGACATGAGCGGGAGGTTACCCGCCGGGGCCGCCGCACGGCAGCCCGGGCCCCCGAGACCACCCCAGCGATCGCGGGCGCCTCAAGCGGAACGCCGCCCGGCGCACCTCCAACACGCCGGCAGACCCGGGCCTCACCCTGCCCACCGCACTTCCCCTAGCCGTAGCCGTAGCCGCACTGCCCACAGCCGCGGCCACAGCCACAGCCACAGCCACAGCCACAGCCACAGCCACAGCCACAGCCACAGCCCAGGATCCAGCCGGCCCTCAGGTAGTGGTCTCCGGCCGGGTCGACTTCTCCCACGGGTAGGCCGTGCCGCGCGGGTCGGGCGCGTTGATCGCCTGCGGCCCGACGGACGGGCCCGCCTCTGCGCCCGACCATGCCTGCCCCTGCTCGGCACCCGCCGCCGGAGCCCCGGCCGCCGGCCACCCCTGCTCGGAGCCGCCCGGGCCGCCCCGGCCGGCCGCGCCATGACGCTCGTCGCCGTCATCGACACCGTCCGCACGCGTCCAGTGCCGCAGCGCGCCCGCCTCCATGTCGATCTGGGCACTGAGCGAGGACAGGTCGTCATCGGCGAATCTGCGGGCCCGGTCGCGCGCCGCGAAACGCAGTGCGTCGGCGGAGTGGGTGATCTGCTCGGTGCGCCGGCGCAGCTCCGGCAGCTGGGCCGCGACATGGGCCCGGTCGGGTTCGCGCTCCAGCCTCTTGAGGTCTTCGTCGAGCTCTCGGCCGTGCGCGCTCAGCCGGTGGAAGAGGTCCAGGGACTCCCTCAGCGAGGCGTCCTCGGCCGCGCCCGCGTGGAGTGCGTCCTGAGTGGCGCGCATCGAGGTGCGCAGCGAGAGCCTCAGCTGGGCCAGCTCGCCCGCGACGCCGGTCTGGCCGAAGCTCTTGGCCCTCAGCGTGGTGTCCTCGACCGTGCGCCGCGCATGGTCGATGGTGCGGTCGACGCCGCGCTTGGCCGCCTTGGCCACCTTCACCGTGGCATAGACCCCGAGCGCCATGAAGGCGACGAAGAGCAGCGCCAAGATCGTGATCAAGGCTTCCATGTGGCTCGCCCCTCCGGCCGCGGTTGTGGTTCTTCCACGGTAAACGGAAGGGGCAGGCCGACGGTTCCATTCGAACCCTCAACCTGCCCCTAGCCTCCCCCTAGGGGGACCGCGCCGTCAGGCGCGCTGTGCCCGGGAGGTCAGTCGTCAGCCGGCGACGATGTTCACCAGCTTCGGCGCGCGGACGATCACCTTGCGGATCTCCGCGCCGCCCAGCGCGGCCACCACGTTCGCGTCACCCAGCGCCAGTGCCTCCAGGTCCGCGTCGCTGATCGACGGGGAGACCTCCAGGCGCGCCTTGACCTTGCCCTTGATCTGGACGACGCAGGTCACGGTCTCGTCCACGACGTAGGCCGGGTCGGCGACCGGGAAGTCCTGGTGGACGACCGAGTCGGTGTGGCCCAGGCGGTGCCACAGCTCCTCGGCGATGTGCGGGGCCAGCGGCGCGACCAGCAGCACCAGCTGCTCGGCGACCGGGCGGGACACCGCGCCACCGCTCTTGGTCAGGTGGTTGTTCAGCTCGGTGATCTTGGCGATGGCGGTGTTGAAGCGCATCGCGACCATGTCCTGGGCGACGCCGTCGATGGCCTTGTTCAGCGCACGCAGGGTGTCTTCGTCGGCCGGCTCGTCGACGACCGTGACCTCGCCGGTCGCCTCGTCGACGATGTTGCGCCACAGCCGCTGCAGCAGTCGGTACTGGCCGACGACGGCGCGGGTGTCCCACGGGCGCGAGACGTCCAGCGGGCCCATGGCCATCTCGTACAGGCGCAGGGTGTCGGCACCGTATTCGGTGCAGATCTCGTCCGGCGTGACCGCGTTCTTCAGGGACTTGCCCATCTTGCCCAGGACGCGGCTGACCTTCTCGCCCTCGTAGTAGTAGCCGCCGTCGCGCTCCTCGACCTCGGCGGCCGGCACGGCGATGCCGCGGGAGTCCCGGTAGACGAAGGCCTGGATCATGCCCTGGTTGTACAGCTTGTGGAACGGCTCCGCGGAGGAGACGTGGCCCAGGTCGAACAGGATCTTGGACCAGAAGCGGGCGTACAGCAGGTGCAGCACGGCGTGCTCGGCGCCGCCGACGTACAGGTCGACGCCACCGGTGGGCATGCCCTCGCGCGGGCCCATCCAGTACTGCTCGATGGCCGGGTCGACCAGCTTCTCGTCGTTGTGCGGGTCCAGGTAGCGCAGCTCGTACCAGCAGGAACCGGCCCAGTTGGGCATGGTGTTGGTCTCGCGGCGGTACTTCTTGGGGCCGTCGCCCAGGTTCAGGGTGACGTTGACCCAGTCCTCGTTGCGGGACAGCGGGGTCTCCGGCTGGGTGTCCGCGTCGTCCGGGTCGAAGGTGCGCGGCGAGTAGTCGTCGACCTCCGGCAGCTCCAGCGGCAGCATGGACTCGGGCAGCGAGTGGGCGACGCCGTCCTCGTCGTAGACGATCGGGAAGGGCTCGCCCCAGTAACGCTGGCGGCTGAACAGCCAGTCGCGCAGACGGAAGTTGACGGTGCCCTCGCCGATGCCGCGGTCGGCCAGCCAGGAGGTGATCTTCGCCTTGGCCTCGACGACGCCCAGGCCGTCCAGGGAGACCTCGTCGTTGGCGGAGTTGATCAGCTTCGCCTCGTACGAGCCGAAGGCGTCGTCCCAGGTGGACGGGTCGGTGCCGCGGTCGTCGCTCGGCTCCACGACGCAGCGCATGGGCAGCTCGAAGGCGCGCGCGAAGGCGAAGTCGCGGGCGTCGTGCGCGGGGACGGCCATGATCGCGCCGGTGCCGTAGCCCATCAGGACGTAGTCGGCGATGAAGACCGGAACCTGCTCGCCGCTGACCGGGTTGGTCGCGTACGCGCCGGTGAAGACACCGGTCTTGTCCTTGGCTTCGGCCTGCCGCTCGACGTCGGACTTGGCCGCGGCCTGCTTGCGGTAGGCGTCGACGGCCTCGGCGGGGGTGGCGTGTCCGCCGGTCCACACGTCGTGGGTGCCCTCGGGCCAGGCGGCCGGGACGATCTTCTCGACGAGGTCGTGCTCCGGGGCCAGCACCATGTAGGTGGCGCCGAACAGGGTGTCCTGGCGGGTGGTGAAGACGGTGATGGCGCCGCTGTCGCCGACCTGGAAGTCGACGCGGGCTCCCTCGGAGCGGCCGATCCAGTTGCGCTGCTGCAGCTTGATGGCCTCGGGCCAGTCCAGGCCGTCCAGGTCGTCCAGCAGGCGGTCCGCGTAGGCGGTGATGCGCATGTTCCACTGGCGCAGCTTGGCCTTGAAGACGGGGAAGTTGCCGCGCTCGGAGCGGCCGTCGGCGGTGACCTCCTCGTTGGCCAGGACGGTGCCCAGGCCGGGGCACCAGTTGACCGGGGCGTCGGAGGCGTACGCCAGGCGGTACTCGCCCAGGACGTCGGCGCGCTCGACGGCGCTCAGCTCGCTCCACGCGCGCGTGGAGCCGGGAATCTCACGGGCGCCGCTCTCGAACTGCTCGACCAGCTCGGCGATCGGGCGGGCCTTCTTGGCGTCGGCGTCGTACCAGGAGTTGAAGATCTGCAGGAAGATCCACTGGGTCCACTTGTAGTAGTCCGGGTCGATCGTGGCGAACGACCGGCGCTTGTCGTGGCCCAGGCCCAGCCGGCGCAGCTGGACCTTCATGTTCTCCATGTTGGCCTCGGTGGACACGCGCGGGTGCGTGCCGGTCTGCACCGCGTACTGCTCGGCCGGCAGGCCGAAGGCGTCGAAGCCCAGGGTGTGCAGCACGTTGTGGCCGGTCATGCGCGCGTGGCGGGCGAAGACGTCGGTGGCGATGTAGCCCAGGGGGTGGCCGACGTGCAGGCCCGCACCGGACGGGTACGGGAACATGTCCATGATGAACTTCTTGGGGCGGGCCGCCACGGCCGCGTCCCCGGCCAGGTCACCGCTGGGGTTCGGGGCCTCGTAGGTGCCCTCGGCGTCCCAGGCGTCCTGCCAGCGTGCCTCGATGTCGGCGGCCAGGGCCGCCGTGTAGCGATGCGGGGCCGCCGTCTCGGCAGCCGTGTTGATCTCGGTCATGGTCCTTGAAGCTCCATCGATCGTCTCTGCCCACTGCCAGCACTGCCACGAAATGAAAAATCCCCTCGCACAGGAGGGGACGCCGCGCCGATGCCGACCGGATCTTCATCCGTCGGGACTGATCAGCGCGGCTCGCTAAGCAGAAGGCGTACGGCACGCATGGCGTCAGGGTACCGCAGGGCCCGAGCGGGCCGCACCGGCGTTCCGGGGAGTGGCACACGACGAAGCGGGCCATCCGATCCGGATGACCCGCTTCTCATCTGTGGAGCTAAGGAGAATTGAACTCCTGACCTCTTGCATGCCATGCAAGCGCTCTACCAACTGAGCTATAGCCCCGTGCGAGGGATTCAGAGTACCGCAGAAGCGGTGCGAGCCGGTCCTTCCGGACGGCCCGCTTCCCTTCTGTGGAGCTAAGGAGAATTGAACTCCTGACCTCTTGCATGCCATGCAAGCGCTCTACCAACTGAGCTATAGCCCCTTGCTGCTCGTCACCGCTCCGGCGTGCGTCGCGGCGACGAACAGAACAGTAACCGGCCGTCCGACGGTTCTCCAAATCCGTTTCTCCGGAGCCGTGCGGAGCTTTGGGTAGGGTCGCCGACTGTGTCCGTCTCCGCGCTCCCTCCGACCCGCGCCCGCCGGTGGCCCCTCGCCACCGCCGCGGCGGTCTGTCTGCTCTCGTTCACGGCCTTCTGGGTGGCGCAACGCCTCGCCCACGTGAACATGCTCGACGTGATGGTCTACCGGGCCGAGGCCGAGACGCTGCGGGCCGGCGACGACCTCTACGCGATGCGCGCCACCTCGGCGAACCTCGCGATGACCTATCCGCCGTTCGCCGCCGTGGTGTTCCTGCCGCTGACCCTGGTGAGCGTGCCGCTGATGCGGACGCTCACCACCGCGGGGAACCTGCTCCTGGTGGTGGCGCTGGTCCAGCTCTCGCTCCAGCTGGTCCGTCCCGGGCTCGCGCGCCCGGCGGCGCGCGCCGAGCTGTGGCGCAGGACACTGCTGATCGCCGCGGTCGTCGTCTGGTGCGAGCCGGTCTGGACGACGCTGCGCTACGGACAGATCAACCTGCTCATAGCGGTGGCGGTGCTCTGGGACCTGACCCGCCGCGAGGGAAGCCGCTGGGCCGGCCTGGGCATCGGGCTCGCCACCGCCGTGAAGCTCACACCGGGTCTCTTCGTGGTCCTGCTGCTCGCCGCCGGCGTGCTGCTGTGGCGCCGGGACCGGAGGGTGAACCAGTGGCTGCGGACGGCGCTGACGGCCACCGGCGTGTTCCTGGGGACGACGCTGACGATGGCGGTGGCCCTGCCCGCCGACTCGCGGAAGTTCTGGACGGGGACGCTGTTCGAGACCGGCCGGGTCGGCCACGCCGAGGAGACCGCCAACCAGTCCATCAGCGGGGTCCTCGCCCGGCTGATGCACACCGACGCCCCGGGCCTGTGGTGGGCGGCCACCGCGGCCCTCCTGGGCGGCGCGGCGATGGTCCTCGCGGTACGGGCCGCGCTCCGCGGTGACAAGGCGGTGGCCGTGACCGTCACCGCGTTCACCGCCCTGATGATCAGCCCGATCTCCTGGTCCCACCACTGGGTGTGGTGCGTGCCCCTGCTGATCCTGCTGTACGACCGCTGCACGCGCGCGTGGACGGTGACGGGAGCCGTGGCGCTGGCCTTCGCCTCGTTCGCGCTGTGGTGGGTGCCGCACGACCCGGGTCGCCCCGAACTCGACCAGAACGCCGGGCAGATGCTGCTCTCCGCGGTCTATCCGCTGACGGCGCTCGCGGTGTTCGCGGGTTACGCGCTGATGCGCCGGCGGGCACGCCGTTCACTGCCGGGCGGGCACGCCGCCGCGGACCCGACCGTGGACGCGCGTCGCGACGGATCCCGGACGGGGGCCTCTCAGGCTGACGTGTCGCAGGCGGGCGTCGTCGCGCCCCGGTCCCCCGTGGACGGGCGTCAGGCCGTGGCGAAGGAGTAGAACCGCTTCAGGGTGCAGTGCTCGTCGAGGAGCCGGCCGTAGATCGGCTCCCCTTCGAGCTCGCGGTAGGTCTCGATGGGGTCGCCCTTTATGATCAGCGCCCGCGCGCACTCCTCGCACCAGTACTGGAACTCGGGGTTGACCGGGTCCATGTCCCGGACGATGGGCGTGCCGCTGCCGCACCAGTCGCACTTCCGCCTGTGTGCACCCATCACTCAGCTCCCGCAGTGGGCGCGGGACGTGTGCCGGGTGCGTGACCCGGGAGCGGATTCCGCGACGGCATCGGCATCGATCTCCTCGGCACCGTCCACGGCCATGCGCGCTCCCTCCCGCCCGGACCCGGTTCCCCTCCGGCGGTCCGATTCTGCCATGGCCCCGCAAGGGGGTCAGCGGGCTTCGCCACGTCCGGAGGTGACGGAACGACGAATCCCGCCCCCTACTGGGGACGGGATCCGGTGACTGTGGAGCTAAGGAGAATTGAACTCCTGACCTCTTGCATGCCATGCAAGCGCTCTACCAACTGAGCTATAGCCCCTCGTGTTCCCCGCGCGGTGCGCTGCGAACAAGAAGAACTTTAGCCTGTGACCTGCCGGAAAGTGAAATCCGGGTCCGGCAGCCGGTCGGGGGACCGGCCGGCCGCCGCCGCGGGGCTCGGCCGCAGCCGCCGCGGGGCCTCAGTCGTCGTCGCCGAGAACGGGCTCGGGTAGCGTTCCGGCGTTGTGCTCCAGAAGGCGCCAGCCGCGCGCTCCCTCGCCGAGGACGGACCAGCAGCAGTTCGACAGGCCGCCCAGGCTCTCCCAGTGGCGGGCTTCCAGGTCGAGCAGCCGGCCGATGGTGGTGCGGATGGTGCCGCCGTGGCTGACCACGACGAGCGTGCCGTTCTCCGGCAGCTTCTCGGCATGCGCCAGGACCACCGGGGCGGCCCGGTCGGCCACCTCGGTCTCCAGCTCGCCGCCACCGCGGCGCACCGGCTCGCCGCGCTTCCAGGCGGCGTACTGCTCGCCGTACCGCGCGGTGATCTCGTCGTGGGTCAGGCCCTGCCACTCCCCCGCGTACGTCTCGCGCAGCGCGGAGTCGTGGGCGACGGCGTGACCGGTGATCGCGGAGAGTTCGGCGGCCGTGGCCGCCGCGCGCCTGAGGTCGGAGGCGACGATCGCGTCCGGCTTCAGGGCGGCGAGCAGCCTGGCGGCACGGCGGGCCTGGAGGACACCGGCCTCGGTGAGCTCGATGTCCGTGCTGCCCTGGAAGCGGCGCTCGAGGTTCCAGGAGGTCTGGCCATGACGCCACAGCACGATGCGGCGGCCGGTGCCGCCCTTGCCGCTGGTCAGCTCAGCTCACCGTCCGTCCCGTCGGTGCCCATGAGCCGGGCGTGCTCCTCGGCCTTGCCACGGGTCTTGAGGGCGTCCTCGGGCAGCGGCAGCTCGGGGCAGTCCTTCCACAGCCGCTCCAGGGCGTAGAAGACCCGCTCCTCGCTGTGCTGGACGTGGATCACGATGTCGACGTAGTCGAGGAGGATCCACCGGGCGTCGCGGTCGCCCTCGCGGCGCACCGGCTTGGCGCCGAGATCCTTGAGGAGCCGCTCCTCGATCTCGTCGACGATCGACTTGACCTGGCGGTCGTTGGGCGCGGAGGCGAGCAGGAAGGCGTCGGTGATCGACAGCACGTCGCTGACGTCGTACGCGATGATGTCGTGCGCGAGCCGGTCGGCCGCCGCCTGGGCGGCGGCGTTGACGAGCTCGATGGAGCGGTCCGTGGCGGTCACAAGCAGGCTTTCGTCGGCGGTCAGAGACACCTCAAGGGTCTCATGTACCGCCGACGGCCCCGAAAAGGATTACAGGACGGTCACCGCTTGGCGCCGGGGATCTTGTAGTCCTCGCCGAGAATCACGGTGACCTCGGCGTTTCCGCTGGGCTTGCCCTTGGTGACGGATCCCGCGGGGAGCCCCAGGGTCTTGGCGACCTCTGCGGCGGTCGCCTTCTGGGCGTCGTCCGCGTAGACGACCTGCGACTTCTCCTGCGTGCCGGCCTTGGTGCCGCCGACCACGGCGTAGCCGCCGTTGATCAGGACCACCCGGGCCGCCTCGGTGGCGTCCTCGCCGGTGGCGTCACGGATCGCGACCCGGGTCGCGGCGCCCTGCTCGGGAGCGCTGACCTTGCCGCCGAGGATGTCCTTGACGACGCTGTCGCCGGTGGCGCCGCTGAGGGAGCCGTCGGGCTCGACGGGCAGCAGCGCGGTCTTGTAGTCGCCGACCTTGGCGTGCTCGGCGAGCTTGGCGAGGGAGGCGCCGAGGTCCTTCTCGGGCAGCGACGGGTCGAGGATCTGGGCCAGGGTCTCGATGGTGACCGTGGCTGCCTTGGGGTCGTCGGAGATCTTCCGCAGCACGCCGTACATCACCTGGCCGAAGCGCTGGAGCTGCTTGGCCTCGGCCTCGCCGGGCGCCCGGTAGGTGGCGTAGGCGACGGCGGCGCGCCCGTTGAGGGTCTGGTTCTCGCCCTTCTTGACCAGCGGCTCGGCGCCGGACTTGTCGCCGGGCACATCGGTGTCGGTGGTGATGTCGATGTTGCTGACGAGCTCGACGAGGTTCTCCAGGTACGGGGTGTCGAGCCGCCAGGTGCCGGTGATCTTCGTGCCGAGGAGGTTGCCGAGCGCCTCACGGGTGCCGCTGGAGCCGTCGTCCTCGACGGACTTGGCGAGGGTGGTGGTGGCGCCTTCGTCGTCGGCGACGGCGAGCGCGTTGGGCAGCAGGACGGTGGTGCCCTGCTTGGTGGTGGCGTTGTCGACGAGGAGGGCCGTGGAGGTGCCGCCGCCCTTGGTGTCGTGCAGGTGGACGACGATGGTGTCCCGCTGCTGCGGGCCCGTGGCGGTGTTCTGCGCGGGGCCGTCGCCGCCCATGCCGGGGAGTCTGCCGGCCGACCAGAGGTAGCCGACGCCGCCGACGATGACGACCACGAGGACCACGACGAGGGCGACGACGCGGTTACGGCCGCGACGGCGGGCCTCCTCACGCCGCTCGGACCGGCTCTCGGTGAACTTGAGCCAGTCGATGACGTCCTCGGAGTCCTCGTCAGGCTCCTCGATGAAGGAGAACTGCTCGGTGCGGTAGGCGCGCCCGTCGTCCTCGGGTGCCGGGCGCTGCCCGGGCACGCCGGCGGGCGGTGCCGCCGGGGCGGGGGCCTGGGCCGGCGGCGCGGACTCGGTGCGGACCGCCCACTGCCGGCCCGCGTCGTACTGCTGCCCCGTCTCGTACGGCCGGCCCGTCTCGTACGGGTGGCCCGTCTGCGGGTGGCCGGTCTGCGGGTGGCCGGTGTCGTACTGCTCGTGGTCGTACGACGGCTGCTGGGCGTACGGGTCGTACTGCGGCTGCTGGGGCTGGTGGGGCTGGGGCGTCTGAGCGGGCTGCTGCCCGTACGGGTCGTAGACGTAGCCCTGCTGCTGGTCGTGCTGCTGGTACTGCTGAGGCTGCTGCTGCGCGTACGGGTCGTAGTGCTGCTGCGGGACCTGCTCCTGGTACACCGGCTGCCCGTACGCGTCGTAGCCGATGATCTGCGGCTGCGGACGGTACGGGTCGTACGGGTTCTGCTGATCGTTCACCGGTGCCCCTCCCCGAGGCTCACTCGCCGCGGTACAACTGGCGCTTGTCGATGTAGCGCACCACACCGTCCGGGACCAAATACCAGACCGGGTCGCCCTGTGCGACCCTCGCCCGGCAGTCCGTGGAGGAGATGGCGAGCGCGGGGACCTCGACCAGCGACACGCCGCCCTTGGGCAGGCCGTCGTCGGTGAGGTCGTGACCCGGGCGGGTGACGCCGATGAAGTGGGCGAGCGCGAAGAGCTCCTCGGCGTCGCGCCAGGTGAGGATCTGCGACAGCGCGTCGGCGCCGGTGATGAAGAAGAGATCCGAGTCGCTGTTGAGGGAGCGCAGGTCCCGCAGCGTGTCGATGGTGTACGTCGCGCCGCCGCGGTCGATGTCGATGCGGCTGACGGAGAACTGCGGGTTGGACGCGGTGGCGATGACCGTCATGAGATAGCGGTCCTCGGCCGGCGAGACGGCCTTGTGGCTCTTCTGCCACGGCTGCCCGGTCGGCACGAACACGACCTCGTCGAGATGGAACAGGGCGGCCACCTCGCTGGCGGCCACCAGGTGTCCGTGGTGGATCGGGTCAAACGTTCCGCCCATCACGCCGAGTCGGCGCTTGCCGCGACCGCCAGTAGGCACTTCCTGCTCTCCCATGCGTGCAGAGCCTACTGGCACGGCGGCGAACGCCGGATCAGCGGCCTCGGGGCTCAGCGGTCGCGGTTGAAGCGGGTGGTGATCCACAGGAGCAGAAGGAGCGCGAGCAGGGCGCCGCCACCCGTCACGTACGGGTTGAGGCTTTCGTGGTTGCCGCCGTGCTCGGCACCCTCGTTCGCGAGCGTGACCAGGTTGGCGGCGGTGGCGTGGAGGCTCATCTTCGGCAGGACCTTCGATCGGGGATGGGAGCGGAGACTTCGCGCACATCGTATGCGGCGCGTCGCGGAGCGCTCACGCCGACTCAGGCGTTGGCGTCACCTGGGCCGTTTTCGGTGCGTGCGGCGGCGGCCGCCGGGCTCTTCGCGGCCTTCTCGGTCTCGTTGGTCTCCTTGGTCTCCTTGGTCTCCGCGGGGTCCTCGCCGCCGTTGCCGTAGCCGCGCAGCAGGAACCAGGCGAGGAGGGCGGCGCCGACGATCGAGACGAGCAGGGCGATCCGCAGCGTGTCGCCGGCGCCCTGCTGCTCCGAGGCCGCGGCGAACAGCGGCGTGACGGCGGTGGTCGCGATGTCCGGCATGGTGGTCGTGCTCCTCGGTTGTCCACAGTGCCCGAGTTATCCACAGGCTCCGGCACACGGTAGTCGCCTCGCCTAGTCTGGGTTGAGTCAGGGGGACGAGCACCGACTCGTACGAACAGGGGGTATCCATGACCGATAACCACCAGGGACACCTGCCCGGGCGGCAGCGCAAGCGCTTCCCCGGTATCTCCTCACGGGCCTATGAACACCCGGCCGACCGCTCGGCTTTGGTCGCGCTGCGGAAGCTGAGCGGCTTCGACACGGTCTTCAAGGCACTGAGCGGACTGCTGCCCGAGCGGAGCCTGCGGCTGCTGTTCCTCTCCGACTCCGTGCGGGTGAGCGACGCGCAGTTCTCCCATCTGAACGACATGCTGCGGGACGCCTGTTACATCCTGGACCTGGAGAAGGTTCCGCCGATGTACGTCACGCAGGACCCGAAGCCGAACGCGATGTGCATCGGCCTCGACGAGCCGATCATCGTGGTCACGACCGGCCTGGTGGAGCTGCTCGACGAGGAGGAGATGCGGGCCGTCGTCG
Organism: Streptomyces sp. NPDC127114; assembly: GCF_042677525.1. Taxonomy (NCBI): domain Bacteria; kingdom Bacillati; phylum Actinomycetota; class Actinomycetes; order Kitasatosporales; family Streptomycetaceae; genus Streptomyces; species Streptomyces sp. NPDC127114. Next base: position 210,946 of record NZ_JBHXTJ010000007.1, on the reverse strand, counting down.
GGCACGAGGTGGGCCACGCGCTCTCCGGCCACTCGGTGTACCGGACGATCCTGCTCTTCCTCACCAGCCTGGCCCTCAAGATCGCCTGGATCCCGCTGGGGAACGTGGCGATCATGGCGATCGTCACCGCGCTGCGCGAGTGGTTCCGCAAGTCGGAGCTGTCGGCCGACCGGGCCGGGCTGCTCGTGGGTCAGGACCTGCAGGCCTCCATGCGCGGCCTGATGAAGATCGCCGGCGGCAACCACCTCCACGAGATGAACGTGGACGCGTTCCTCGCCCAGGCCGACGAGTACGAGAAGGGCGGCGACCTGCGCGACTCCGTCCTGAAGATCCTCAACGTGCTGCCGCGCTCGCATCCCTTCACCGCCGTGCGGGCGGCCGAGCTGAAGAAGTGGTCCGAGACCCGCGACTACCAGCGGATCATGGACGGCCACTACCCGCGGCGATCGGAGGACAAGGACACCTCGGTGACCGACTCCTTCCGCGAGTCGGGGCGGCACTACGCGGACCACGTGCGCACCAGCAAGGATCCGCTGATGAAGCTGGTCAGCGACATAGCCGGCGGCGCCGGGGACCTCGCGGGCGACCTGGGCGGGAAGCTCTTCGGCCGGTTCGGCGGTGCCGCCGCCGGCGGCCAGGGCGGCGCGAAGGGATCGCCGGGGTCCGAGGGAGGCTCGCCGGGTGCCGGCGGCGCGGAGCCCGGTCAGAGCGAGGGCTGAGCGCTCGGCGCGAGCGCGCCGCAGAGCGAGGAGGTGGTGGGCCGGCCCGTGGCGTACGGGTCGGTGACCGCCTGACGGCTCGGGTCGGTGGCCCGCTCGCCCGCGAGGAGCGGCCGCAGTGAGCCGGCGGTGTCGGCGTCGCAGGACTGGGGGCCCGCCTCGACGGTGCTGGTCAGCAGTTCGGCGCGGTGCATCCGCAGGTCGTCGCGGTCGAAGCGGAAGTGCAGCTCGCGGTGGACGGTGAACAGCGAGGCCTGCGGCGCCGGGCCGCCGCCCGAGGTGGCGGGCCGGACGGCGTAGGTGAAGGTGTGGTCCGTCGTGACGTCGATCAGGTCGGTGTCGACCTCCGCGAACCGCAGGGTCCCCTGGACGCGGACGGACGGGTCGGCGAGGACGACCTCGCGCGGGTCGAAGCGGGTCAGCCAGCCGGCGGCGGCGTGCCGGCCGTCGTCCTGGGACGACTCGACGCTCCGGTCGAACTGCTCCAGCTGGTCGGGGTCGAGGAGGAGCCGGGGCGGGCGGACGGTGAGTCCGGCCAGGACGTCGGGTTCGAGGGAGGAGGCGACCAGGTAGTCCTTGGCGATGCCGAGGGCGGTGACCACCTGGCTCTCGGAGAAGTGCGTGGTGCGGGCGGCGAGGGGGAGGTTGATGCCGGAGGCGCCGGTGCGGTATTCGGCGACGGGGCTGTGGGCGAAGAGACTCTCCGGAGTACCGCCGGGCACGGGGCCCTGCGGGGCGAGCGGGACCACCGTGGTCCGGAGGGGTTCGGCCCGCTGGTCGACGGGGGCCTGGTACGGGTTGCGGACGCCCAGGTAGACGGCGGTGCCGAAGGCGAGCACGATCAGCAGGACGAGCAGCAGGGCCTGCCGGGAGCCGCTGCGGCCGTCCCAGGACGGGCGGGAGCGGACCGCCTGCGAGTGCTCGCCCATCCGCTCCTCGGCGGAGAACTCCTGGAGGCGGGCAGCGCGGACGAACGCCTCGTCGAAGACGACGGATCGGTACTCGTCCTCACCGCCGGGGACCCCCTCGGGAGTCCCCTCAGGCGGGTCGCCACGCCCTGCCATACCTTCAGGGTAGGTCGGCGGAAGCTTCGGTAAACGCCCAGGTACACGACAACTTCGGAAGAATTCCGACGCGTTGCGGCAAACGGACCAAGCGCTCTCTAAGGAGCGCTCGGAGCAGCGGGAACGGGGGGTGCGGAGGTCGCCGTGGCGGCGGAGGGGACGGCCCGGGGCTTGTCGACGCCGGTGGTGGCCGGCGGGGGCATGCGGTCCTGGCGGTTGGCGGAGGCGCCCCGGTAGACGGCGCTGAAGGCGAGGGCGACCATGCCGACGCCCATGACCAGGGCGAGGACCCAGGCGACGGGGCGGTGCCAGCGGGCGCTGCCGCGGTAGGGGCGCAGGGCGCCGCCGTGGGGGCCGTAGGGGCCGTAGTCGTCGTCGGCGGTGTCCGGGTCGTAGCCGTCGGGGTGGCGGGCGAGGTCGTAGCCGTCCTCGTAGGGCTCCTCGTCGGCGAGGCCGGCGACGGCGCGGGCCCGGGCGGCCTCGGCCTCGGCGCGGGCCTGGGCGGCGGCGAGCAGTCGCTCGACGGCGGTCGGCTCGTGGATCTCGGCGGCCCGCACGAAGTCCTCGTCGAAGACCACGGTGGCGAATTCCTCGTCGGCGCCGCCGCGGTCGACAGAGTCCTCGGGGTCCCCGCCGTCCTGGAACGGCATGCCCCCCACGTCGTCCGGCACGGGTTCAGAGTAGACCGGGAAGGGGGTTTTGGGCAGGGAGAGCGCAAACTGTCCCTGCCCCGATCGGGCGTCCGGCGAGCGGGCGCCGGTTACCGTACGTGACCGTCGCCGGTCACGATGTACTTGGTGGAGGTGAGCTCCGGAAGGCCCATCGGGCCCCGGGCGTGCAGCTTCTGGGTGGAGATGCCGATCTCGGCGCCGAAGCCGAACTGTCCGCCGTCCGTGAAGCGGGTGGAGGCGTTGACGGCGACGGTGGTCGAGTCGACCAGCTGGGTGAAGCGGCGTGCCGCGGCCTGGGAGGTGGTGACGATGGCCTCGGTGTGACCGGAGGACCACAGCCGGATGTGCTCGACGGCCTTGTCGAGGGAGTCGACGACGGCGGCGGCGATGTCGTAGGAGAGGTACTCGGTCTCCCAGTCCTCGGGGGTGGCCGGGACGACGGTGGCCTTGGTGCCTTCGGCGCGGGCGAGGACCCGCTCGTCGGCGTGGACGGTGACGCCGGCCTCTGCAAGGGCGTCCAGGGCGCGCGGCAGGAAGGCGTCCGCGATGTCCTGGTGGACCAGCAGGGTCTCGGCGGCGTTGCAGACGCTGACCCGGTGGGCCTTGGAGTTGATCAGGACCTCCACGGCCATGTCGAGGTCGGCCTGGGCGTCGACGTAGACGTGGCAGTTGCCGGTGCCGGTCTCGATGACCGGGACGATGGACTCCTCGACGACGGTCTTGATCAGCGAGGCGCCGCCGCGCGGGATGAGGACGTCGACGAGGCCGCGTGCGCGCATCAGCTCGCGGACGGAGTCGCGGGACTCGCCGGGGACGAGCTGGATGGCGTCGGCCGGCAGCCCGGCGCCGCCGACGGCGTCGCGCAGCACCCTCACGAGGGCGGTGTTGGAGGAGTACGCGGAGGAGGAGCCGCGCAGCAGGACGGCGTTGCCGGACTTCAGGCAGAGGGCGGCGGCGTCGACGGTGACGTTGGGCCGGGCCTCGTAGATGATGCCGACGACGCCGAGCGGGACGCGGATCTGGCGCAGGTCGATGCCGTTGGGGAGGGTCGAGCCGCGGACGACCTCGCCGACCGGGTCGGGCAGCGCGGCGACGTGCCGCACGTCGGCGGCGATGGCCCGTACCCGCTCGGGCGTGAGGGTGAGCCGGTCGATGATGGCCTCGCTGGTGCCGGCCTCGCGGGCGCGGGCGATGTCCTCGGCGTTGGCCTCGACGATCTCGGCCGTGCGGACCTCCAGGGCGTCCGCCATGGCCAGCAGGGCGTCGTCCTTCGTCGCGCGCGGGAGTGGCGCGATTTCGGCGGCCGCGGCGCGGGCCCGGTAGGCGGTCTGGGTGACCGGGGACATGTTGTCGAAGGGCATGAGCGAGGTCATGCCCGCAGGGTACTGGCACCACTGCGGACATCCCTCACGTATCCCGCTCCTGTCCCGTACTGCGAGACGTCCGCCGACCGCATGCCGAAAGGCCGGAAGCCGTCCGTGGCCGGACGCCGGCGGCGGTCGGGCGGCGTCAGTAGGGGTGGACGCCTACCGGGGCGGCCGGGGGCGGGCCGTAGCCCTCGGCGATCCGCTGGTGGTAGGTCTCCCGGTCGATGACCTCCAGGCCGACGATCTCCCACGGCGGCAGCTTGGCGCTCTGCCGGTGCTCGCCCCACAGCCGCAGGGCGACGGCGGCCGCGTCGTGGAGGTCGCGGGCCTCCTCCCAGTAGCGGATCTCCGCGTGGTCGTTCGCATAGCGGCTGGTCAGCAGGAAGGGGTGGTCGTGGGCCAGCTGTTCGAGGGCCCGGCGCACCTCCTTCAGCGGGGCCTCCGCGCCGGAGACGCTGAGGGTGATGTGCCAGAGCTTGGACACCTCCCGCTGCGGTGCCCCCGTGTCGGCCCCGGAGTCCTCGGGGGACTCGTCGAAGGATTCCTCGTCGAAGTCGGCTCCGGCCTCGACGCTCGTCAGGGCGCGTTCGGCCGTCCCGCGGGGCGATGCCCCTGGGCGCGCTCGTCTCACCGGCGGCCTCCTGTGTGATGCCTGTGCTGCGTGCTGCGATCTGCTGCGCGTGCTGGTGTTCCCCACCCTCTGGTTGCCCCCGAGACAAAGTTGACCAGCCCGCGGCGGCGCATGGGGCGGTTTTGGTAAAGGTCCCTACCGGATGACCAGACTTTCAGCCGTTTCGGTTCACATGACGACGAGGTCGTCGCGGTGCACGACCTCGCGCTCGTACTCCGGTCCGAGTTCGCGGGCCAGCTCGTGGGTGGAGCGGCCGAGCATCCGGGGGATCTCCTTGGCGTCGAAGTTGACGAGCCCGCGGGCGACGGCGCGGCCCGCGGTGTCCCGCAGCTCCACCGGGTCGCCGGCGGTGAACTCGCCCTGGACGGCCGCGATACCGGCCGCGAGCAGCGACTTCTTGCCTTCGACCACGGCCCGTACGGCGCCGTCGTCGAGGGTGAGGTGGCCCTGCGGGGTGGAGGCGTGGGCGAGCCAGAGCAGCCGGTCGGCGGAGCGGCGGCCGGTGCGGTGGAAGTACGTGCCGGTGTCGCGGCCGGCGAGGGCGTCGGCGGCGCGTACGGCGGAGGTGAGCACCACCGGGATGCCGGCGGCGGCCGCGATCCTGGCGGCCTCGACCTTGGTGACCATGCCGCCGGTGCCGACGCCCGCCTTGCCGGCCGAGCCGATCTCGACATGGGCGATGTCGTCCGGTCCGCTGACCTCGGCGATGCGCGAGGTGCCGGGCTTGGACGGGTCGCCGTCGTAGAGCCCGTCCACGTCGGAGAGGAGCACGAGCAGGTCGGCGCGGACGAGATGGGCGACGAGCGCGGCGAGCCGGTCGTTGTCGCCGAAGCGGATCTCGTCCGTGGCCACGGTGTCGTTCTCGTTGACGACCGGCAGGGCGCCCATGGCCAGGAGCTGGTCGAGGGTGCGGTAGGCGTTGCGGTAGTGGGCGCGGCGGCTGGTGTCGTCGGTGGTGAGCAGCACCTGGCCGACGCGTACCCCGTACCGGGCGAAGGAGGCCGTGTAGCGGGCGACCAGCAGGCCCTGGCCGACGCTGGCGGCGGCCTGCTGGCGGGCCAGGTCCTTGGGGCGGCGGGTGAGGCCGAGCGGGGCGAGTCCCGCGGCGATGGCGCCGGAGGAGACCAGGACGATCTCCTTCTCGCCGCCGCTGCGGACCTTGGCGAGGACGTCCACGAGGGCGTCGACGCGGTCGGCGTCGAGGCCGCCGGACGCGGTGGTCAGGGAGGACGAGCCGACCTTCACGACGATCCTGCGGGCTTCCGTCACGTACTGCCTTGCCTCTGTCACCTGCGTCGTCCTCGCCGTCCTGCTCGCCGTCGTGCTCATGTGCCCGTGTCGCGGCCCGTGTTCCGGCCCGGCTTCACGTCCGTACCCGAAGCCCGTGACCGTGGTCTCGCCTCGGCAGGCAATCTACGCGAGCCGGTTCGGGCGCCGCCCGTCTATTCCGCCGGCTGGACCGGGCGCGCGGTGTGTGCCGCCCAGGCCGAGGCGATCATCGAACGGACGTCGTGGCGGGCGGTCCAGCCCAGCTCGGCGGAGATCCGTTCGGCCGAGGCGACCACCTTGGCCGGGTCGCCGGGCCGCCGGGCGACGACCTCGGGTTCGACGTCGTGGCCGGTGACCTCGCGGACCAGGTCGATCATCTCCCGTACCGAGACGCCCTCGCCGCGGCCGATGTTGAGCGTCAGGTCGTGGTGCTCGCCCTTCGCGGCCCGCTCGGCGAGCCGGCGGGCGGCGGCGAGATGGGCGTCGGCGAGGTCGGCGACGTGGATGTAGTCGCGGACGCAGGTGCCGTCGGGCGTCGGGTAGTCGTCACCGAAGATCAGCGGCGGCCGTCCGGCGTCGATCCGCTCGAAGACCATCGGCACCAGGTTGAAGACACCGGTGTCGGCGAGTTCGGGCGCGGCGGTGCCGGCCACGTTGAAGTAGCGCAGACAGGCGGTGGCCATGCCGTGGGCGCGGCCCGCGGCGCGCACCATCCACTCGCCCGTGACCTTGGTCTCGCCGTACGGGCTGAGCGGGGCGCACGGGGTGTCCTCGGTCACCAGGTCGGTGTCGGGCATGCCGTACACGGAGGCGGAGGAGGAGAAGAGGAAGGACCGGACGCCTGCCCCGGCGGCGGCTTCGAGGAGGACCTGGAGGCCGGTGACGTTCTCGCGGTAGTAGAGGAGCGGGCGTTCGACGGACTCGCCGACGGCCTTCTTGGCGGCGAGGTGGACGATCCCGGTGACCGCGTGCTCGCGCAGCACCCGGTCGACGAGGGCCCGGTCGAGGACGCTGCCGCGCTCCAGCGGCACGTCCGCGGGCAGGCGGGCCGGGTCGCCGCTGGAGAGGTCGTCCAGGACGGCCACCCGCTCACCGGCCTCGGTCATGGACTTGACGACATGGGAGCCGATGTAGCCGGCGCCGCCGGTGATGAGCCACGTCATCCGGGCAGCCTAACCCGAAAGGGACGGCGGCCCGGCCGCTCCCCCGAGGGAGCCGCCGGGCCGCCGCACACCCGTCGAAACCGGGCCCGCCGCACACCCGTCGAAACCGGGCCCGCCGCACACCCGTCGAAGCCAGGCCGCCGCACACCCGTGGTTACCGGGCCGGCAGGCCCGGGTTCAGCCGCGCTCCGCCAGCGAGGCGCGGAACGCCAGGCACTCCTCGTAGACCGGCAGGATGCCGGCCTCGCGGGCCTGCGCGAGGGTCGGGCCCTCGGCGTCCTTGGCGGACAGCTCGGGCACCCCGTCGACCGGCCACTCGATGCCGATCTCCGGGTCCAGCGGGTAGACGGTGCGCTCGCGCTCCGGCGCGTATCCCTCGGAGCAGAGGTACGTCACGGTGGCGTCGTCCGTCAGCGCGCAGAAGCCGTGGCCGAGGCCCTCGGAGAGGTAGACGGCCTTGCGGTCCTTGTCGTCGAGGCGCACGGCCTCCCAGCGGCCGAAGGTCGGCGAGCCGACCCGGACGTCGACGATGATGTCGAGGACCGCGCCGCGCACGCACGTCACGTACTTGGCCTGGCCGGGCGGCACGTCGGCGAAGTGGATGCCGCGCACGACACCGGCGGCGGACACCGAGAGGTTGCCCTGCTTCAGGTTCAGCGGGTGGCCGACCGCCTCGGCCATGCGCTCCGCCTTGTACCACTCCAGGAAGAGGCCGCGGGCGTCACCGTGCTGCTGCGGGACGAACTCCCAGGCGCCCTCGATACCAAGGGGGTTGACCTTCATGGAAAGAGCCGTTTCCTCTCTCGGGCCTCAGGCCTGCTCGGCTTCGTACGCCAGCAGGTCGAGCAGGTAGTCGCCGTAGCCGCTCTTGGTCAGCGGCTCGGCGAGGGTGCGCAGGTGGGCGTCGTCGATGAAGCCGGCGCGCCAGGCGGCCTCTTCGAGGCAGCCGATCTTCATGCCCTGGCGCTCCTCGACCACGCGGACGTACTCGGAGGCCTGGACGAGGGACTGGAAGGTGCCGGTGTCCAGCCAGACGGTGCCGCGGTCCAGGACGGAGACCTGGAGCTCGCCGCGGTCGAGGTAGTGCTTGTTGACGTCGGTGATCTCCAGCTCGCCGCGGTCGCTGGGCTTCAGGCCCTTGGCGATCTCGACGACCCGGCTGTCGTAGAAGTAGAGGCCCGGCACCGCGTAGCGGGACTTCGGGTTCTTCGGCTTCTCCTCGATGGAGCGGGCGACGCCGTTCTCGTCGAAGTCGACGACACCGTAGGCGGTGGGGTCGGAGACGGCGTGGGCGAAGACCACACCGCCCTCGGGCGCGCTGTACTTGGCCAGCTGACGGCCGAGGCCGACGCCGTGGAAGATGTTGTCGCCGAGGATCAGGGCGACGGGCTCGTCACCGATGAATTCCTCGCCGATGACGAACGCCTCGGCAATTCCGTTCGGCTTCTCCTGGGTCGCGAACTGGATGTCCAGTCCGAAATCGGACCCGTCGCCCAGAAGGCGCTCGAACTGCGGGCGCTCCTCCGGCCCGGTGATGATCAGAATCTCCTTGATCCCGGCCATCACGAGGGTCGAGAGGGGGTAATAGATCATCGGCTTGTCGAAGACCGGCATCAGCTGCTTCGACACGGCTCGGGTGATCGGCCACAGTCGGGAGCCGGTACCACCGGCAAGCAAAATTCCACGCATGGGCACGCAGCCTACGGCAGCGCCGGGGGCCCGACCGCCACGGCCGCCCTACCCCCTACGTGAGAACGGCCACGGAACGCCGGGCGAACTGGTGTCGGCAACCGAGCCCATAGAATGGTGGCCCTTATGAGGATTCTGGTCACCGGCGGCGCCGGGTTCATCGGTTCACAGTTCGTGCGGGCACTGCTCTCCGGAGAGCTGCCCTCCAGCGAGGGCGCCCAGGTCACCGTCCTGGACAACCTCACCTATTCGGGTAACGAGGCCAATCTCGCCCCTGTGGCGGACAAGCCCGGCTACACCTTCGTCCAGGGCGACATCCGCGACTACGCGACGGTCGACGACGTCATGCGCGGCCAGGACGCGGTGGTGCACTTCGCCGCCGAGTCCCACGTGGACCGCTCGATCCTGGACTCCTCGCCGTTCGTCACCACGAACGTGCTGGGCACCCAGGTGCTGCTCGACGCGGCCAAGCGGCACGGCGTCGGCCGGTTCGTGCACGTCTCCACGGACGAGGTGTACGGCTCGATCTCCGAGGGTTCCTGGACCGAGGACTGGCCGCTCGCGCCGAACTCCCCGTACTCGGCCTCGAAGGCCGGCTCCGACCTGCTCGCGCTGTCGTACCACCGCACGCACGGCATGGACGTCGTGGTGACCCGCTGCTCCAACAACTACGGGCAGTACCACTTCCCCGAGAAGATGATCCCGCTGTTCACCACGAACCTGCTGGACGGGAAGAAGGTGCCGCTGTACGGCGAGGGCCTGAACATCCGCGACTGGCTGCACGTCTCGGACCACTGCCGTGGCATCGAGATGGTGCTGCGCGGCGGCCGCGCCGGTGAGGTCTACCACATCGGCGGCGGCACCGAGGTCACCAACAAGGAGCTCACCGGTCTGCTGCTCGACGCCTGCGGCGCCGGCTGGGACATGGTCGAGCACGTCGAGGACCGCAAGGGCCACGACCTGCGCTACTCCCTGTCGATCGCCAAGATCCAGGAGGAGCTCGGCTACACGCCGCAGGTCACCTTCGAGCAGGGCCTCGCCGACACCGTCCAGTGGTACCGCGACAACCGCGCCTGGTGGGAGCCGCTGAAGGCGAAGGCGGCGCTGGCCTGATGAGCGCCGACGCCCCCGGGGCCGAGGCCCCCACCCGCTGGCTGATCACCGGTGCCGCCGGGATGCTCGGCCGTGACCTCGCCGAGGTCCTGGCCGAGGCCGGCGCCGAGGTCACCGCGCTGACCCGCGCCGACCTCGACATCACCGACGCCGACGCGGTCCGCGCGGCGGTCGACGGCCATGACGTGGTCGTCAACGCCGCCGCCTGGACCGACGTCGACGGCGCCGAGACCGAGGAGGCCGCGGCCACCCGGATCAACGGGGACGGCCCGCGCGCCCTCGCCGCGGCCTGCGCCGCGACCGGCGCGGTGCTGCTCCAGGTCTCGACCGACTACGTGTTCCCGGGCGACGCCACCGAGCCGTACCCGCACGACGCCCCGACCTCTCCGGTGAACGCCTACGGCCGCAGCAAGCTCGCGGGCGAGGAGGCGGTCCTGGAGCTGCTGCCCGAGCGCGGCTACGTGGTGCGTACGGCGTGGCTGTACGGCGCGCACGGCCGGAACTTCGTGGCGACGATGCTGGGCCTGGCGGCGCAGCGCGAGACCCTCGACGTGGTCGACGACCAGCGCGGCCAGCCGACCTGGACCCGGGCGCTCGCGCGCCAGCTGCGGGACCTGGGCCGGGCGGCCGTGCGGGGCGAGGCCCCGGCGGGCGTCTACCACGGCACGGCGTCCGAGACGGCGACCTGGTTCGACCTGGCGCGGGCGGCCTTCGAGCTGACCGGCCTGGACCCGGAGCGGGTGCGGCCGACGACCTCGGAGAAGTTCGTCCGGCCGGCCCGGCGCCCCTCGTTCAGTGTCCTCGCGCACGAGCGCTGGGCCGAGGCGGGCGTGGCGGTGCAGCCGCACTGGCGCGAGCAGCTGACCGAGGCGCTGAAGGTCATGGCTCCGGGCGCGGGCCCGGCTCCGGCTGCGGGCGGACGGTCGGACGCGTGACGGTGCTCGACCGCATCACCACGGCCCTGCCGCGCGGTACCGCGTTCGTCGGCATCGGCACGGCGCTGCTCGGCGGGGCGAACTACGTCCATCTCGCGGCGGCGGGCCACTCGCTCTCCGTCGACGACATGGCGAGCTTCTCGGTCCTGTGGACCGTGGTGGCCTCCATAGGTCTGGGTCTGTTCTTCCCGGTCGAGCAGGAGGTCACCCGCGTGGTGGCCGCCCGGGTGGTGGCCGGCGACGGCGCGCTGCCCGTGCTGCGGCGCGGGGCCGTGCTCTCGTTCGGACTGCTCGCGGCGGTGCTGCTGCCGCTGGCGGTGTGGGCGGGTCCGGTCGCGGACCTCTTCTTCCACGGCGACCGGGGTCTGGTGGCCGCGCTCGGCGGTGCCTTCGCCGCGCTGGCCTGCGCCCATGTGACCCGCGGGGTGCTCGCGGGGCTGGGCCGCTTCGAGTCGTACGGGCTGCAGCTGGGGCTCGACGGGCTGCTGCGGATCGTGTTCTCGGTGGCGCTGGCGCTGGCCGGGGTCTCGTCCGTGGTGACGTTCGCCGCGGTGATGACGGTCGCGCCGCTGGTCTCGGTGCTCGTGACGCTGCCGCCGGTGCTGCGCGGGGCGCGGCCGGGTTCGACCGCGCACTGGCCCGAGCTCATCGAGCACCTCGGGCTGCTCGTCGGCTCGACGCTGCTCGCTCAGGTGCTCGTCAACATCGCGGTGATCAGCACCAAGCTGATCTCGACGGACGACAGCGCGCTGGTCGCGGCGCTGTTGTCGGCGCTGGTGCTGGCGCGGGTGCCGCTGTTCGCGTTCGGTGCCTTCCAGGCCTCGCTGCTCGCGGGTCTGTCGACGGCGCAGGCCGAGGGCGACGCCCAGGGCTACCGCCGGCTGCTGCTGCGGGCGTGCGCGATCACGGGTGGCATGGGCGTGGTGTTCGGCGTCGGCGCGGTGGCGCTCGGCCCGTTCCTGCTGCCGGTGCTGTTCGGTTCGCCGGACGTGCTGGGGCCGGTGGACTTCCTGTGGCTCTCGGTCGGCACGACGCTCTACATGATGGCGATGGTGCTCGGCCAGGCGCTGCTCACGAGTGGCGCCGCACGGCAGCAGCTGGTGTCGTGGATCGTGGGAACGGTCGTTCTTCTGGCGGTCACACTGAGTCCCCTGGAGCTGCGCACCAGGGTCGAGGTGGCCTACGCCGTGGGGTCGCTGGCGGTGGTCACCTGCATGACGCTCCTTCTTCGCCCTCGTGTACGCTACCGTTCGGTGCACTCATAGGAATGATCACCATTCCCTCACTCTCCGTGACCGACGCGACGGACAGTGTGCTGCGGTATCGCGGCCGTCCTTCGCCCCTTTCCCCCGGAAAAAGTAGACAGGCCGTTTCCATGAGTCGTCCGATAGACCGGAGCCCCGCGTGAAGTTGTGGATGCTGACTTCGGTCACCGGAGTCTTTCTTGTCGCGTGCATCGTCGAGCTGCTGCGCCGCCGCAAGCTCAAGGAGAAGTACGCCTTCCTCTGGGTGCTCACCGGACTGGTGATCATCCCGCTCGGCTTCTTCCCGAGCGGCCTCGACTCGGTCGCCCGCGCCGTCGGCGTCCGCTCGGGTGTGAGCCTGCTGCTCTTCCTCAGTGTCGCGTTCCTCTTCATCGTCTGCCTCCAGCTGAGCTGGGAGGTGGGCCATCTCGAGGAGGAGGGCCGCACCCTTTCGGAGGAAGTCGCGCTGCTCCGCATCGACGTACAGGAACTGCAGAAGCAGGTCGCGGAGCACGCGGCGTCCGGGGACGCGGCCGACCGGGCCGGGCAGGGGGGCCTCAAGTGATCGACGGCAAGCGCGTACTCATCATCATGCCCGCGTGGAACGAGGCCGAGGGCGTCGCCGACGTCATCAAGGAGGTCTACGCGACGCTTCCCGGAGTCGACGTCCTCGTCGTCGACGACGGCTCGGCCGACGACACCAGCCGGGTGGCCCGCGCCGCGGGCGCGACCGTGATGACGCTCCCGTACAACCTCGGCGTGGGCGGCGCGATGCGCGCCGGCTACCGCTACGCGTACGACCGCGGCTACGACATCGCCATCCAGGTCGACGCCGACGGCCAGCACGACCCGCGCAACGTGCCCGAGCTGATCGCGCGCCTGGACAAGGGCGCCGACCTCTGCATGGGCGCGCGGTTCGCCGGCACCGGCGACTACGAGACCCGCGGCCCGCGCAAGTGGGCCATGGTCGTGCTCGCCTTCTGGCTGTCGAAGATGGCGAAGACCAAGCTGACCGACGTCACCTCCGGCTTCCGCGCCTCCAACCGCGACCTGATCGACGTCTTCGCGCACTGGTACCCCGTGGAGTACCTGGGCGACACGGTGGAGTCCACCATCGCCGTCGTCCGGGCCGGCTACCGCGTCGAGCAGGTGCCCGTCGCCATGCGCCCGCGCGCCACCGGCACGCCCAGCCAGTCGCCGTGGAAGGCCACGCTCTACCTGGGCCGGATCGGCATGATCCTGCTGCTCGCGCTCAGCCGCCGCTCGGCTCTCGGCCCCAAGGGGAAGGGCAAGTGACGGCGGTGCAGAACCACGACGGCGCCGACCGCAGGGACGGCGCGGCGGACGGCGACCCGCTCGACATCATGCTGCCGCACTACGGCGACACCGGCCTGATGCAGGCCGCCGTGCGCAGCGTGCTGGAGCAGACCGACGGGAACTGGCGCCTGACCGTCGTCGACGACGGCAAGGAGCCCGGCGTACCCGAGTGGTTCGCCTCCCTCGGCGACAGCCGGGTCCGCTACCTGCGCAACGAGCAGAACCTGGGCATCACCCGGAACTTCCGCAAGTGCGTCGACCTCGTCGAGTCCCGCCACTTCAGCATGCTCGGCAGCGACGACCTGCTGCTGCCGGGCTACGTCGCGACCATGCGCGCCGCCATCGCGGCCTTCCCCGACGCGACGATCTACCAGCCGGGCGTCGAGGTCATCGACGAGCACGGCAACCCCTCGACGACCCTCGGCGACGAGGTCAAGAAGCGGCTGTACGCGCCGAAGGACACCGGGCGGCGCCTGGTGCTCTCCGGTGAGTCGCTCGCCGCCAACCTGCTCGGCGGCAACTGGCTCTACTTCCCCTCCATCGTCTGGCGTGCCGACGCCGTCAAGGAGGTCAGCTTCCGGGAGGACCTTTCGGTCATCCAGGATCTGGCGCTGATCATCGAGCTGATCCGGCGCGGCGGAAAGCTGGTCGTCGATCCGACCACCGCGTTCCGCTACCGCCGGCACTCCGGCAGCCTCTCCTCGGCGGAAGCCGTGTCCGGCGCCCGCTTCGGCGAGGCCGTGCGCTTCTTCCACGAAGTGGCCGACGACCTCGACGCGCACGGCTGGCCGAAGGCCGCGCGCGCCGCGCGTCGGCACCTGTCCATGCGACTCCACGCGCTGACAATGGTTCCGGGGGCGCTGCGCCACGGACAGTCGAAGACCATACGCACGCTCCTCGGCTACGCCCTGTCCACGAGCCAGCGCTGACCCGGCGGTCACGCCCCTGTCTCCCACGTCAGATTCCACGGTATTGAGATGACACAGACGCACTCCTCCTCCGGTTCCGAAGTCCCCCTGTTCAGCATCATCGTTCCCACCTTCAAGGTGCAGGCGTTCCTGAGGGACTGTCTGGACTCGGTGCTTGAGCAGTCGTTCGGGGACTACGAGCTCCTGGTCGTCAACGACTGCTCGCCGGACGGTTGCGGCGAGATCATCGACGACTACGCCAAGGCCGACCCGCGCGTCGTGGCGATGCACCTGGAGCAGAACGTCGGTCTCGGCCGGGCGCGCAACGCGGGCATGGCCCGCGCCAAGGGCCGGTACCTGCTCTTCCTCGACAGCGACGACACGATGCTGCCCGGCTCGCTCCAGGCCATCGCCCGCCGCATCGAGGAGGCCGAGAACCCCGACCTGGTCGTCTTCGACTACTCGCGCACCCACTGGGACGGCCGGATCACGCCGAACGCCCGCGCCGACGTGCTGGCCAAGGCCGCGAAGCAGGGCGTCTTCGCGCTGAAGGACCAGCCGGAGCTGCTCAACCTGCTCCAGGTCGCGTGGAACAAGGCGTACCGCCGGGACTTCATCGAGCAGTGGGGCTTCCAGTACCCGTCGGGCTACTACGAGGACACCCCCTGGACCTACCCGGTCATGATCGCGGCGGAGACCATCGCCGTGATCGACCGCGTCTGCGTCTACTACCGCCAGCGGCGCCAGGGCAGCATCCTGCACAGCACCAGCCGCAAGCACTTCGACGTGTTCGACCAGTACGAGCTGGTCTTCAAGTTCCTGGACGAGAACCCGCAGTTCGACGAGTACCGGGGTGCCCTGTACGAGCGGATGGTCAACCACTTCCGCGTGGTCGACGTCTCCCCCGGCCGTCTGCCCGACGACGCGCGCGCCGAGTTCCGCGAGCGCTGGGCCGAGGTCGAGGGACGCCTGCGTCCCGAGGGCCACCCGGCCGCCCCGCGCGGCAAGGGCCAGATGATCCCGGCCAGGCACCGCGACAAGGCCCGCAAGACGGTCCGCTCGCTCAAGAACAAGAAGTCCGTGCCGGCGAAGCTGAAGAAGAAGCTGCGCAAGCGCGTCCTCCAGGCCTACTACCGGGCCCAGCGACTGCTCCCGGTCCAGAAGGACGTCGCCGTCTTCGCGGCGTACTGGAACGGCTCGTACTCCTGCAACCCGGCGGCGATCCACGAGAAGATGAAGGAACTCGCCCCCGGTATGAAGGCGGTGTGGGTCCTCAAGAACGACGCCACCAGCCGTCCGCCGAAGGGCGTGCCGACCGTCCACCCGGGCTCGCTCGGCTTCTGGAAGGCCATGGCGCGCGGCAAGTACTTCGTCAACAACGTCAACTTCCCGCCGTCCGTGGTCAAGCGCCCCGGTCAGGTCCACCTCCAGACCCACCACGGCACCCCGCTCAAGCGCATGGGCGTCGACCTGGCGGAGTACCCGGTCGGCCGTCGCGGGATGAACCTGGTCCGGCTGATGGACCGGGTGGACCGCTGGGACTACAGCCTCACGTCCAACAGCTTCTCCACCGCCGCGTGGGACCGCGCCTACCCCTCGTACTACGAGGCGCTGGAGTACGGCTACCCGCGCAACGACCAGCTCGTGAACGCGTCGGCGGCGGACGTGGCCGCGGCCCGCAAGAAGCTCGGCATCGCCGAGGGCACCAAGGTGATCCTCTACACGCCGACGCACCGCGACTACCACGACGCCCCGAAGCAGATGCTGGACCTGGAGAAGTTCGCCGAGACGATCGGCTCCGAGTTCACCCTGCTCGTGCGCGCGCACTACTTCTACGACCAGAGCCTGCTGGCCTCCGGGTCGACCGGCAGCGCGCGTCTCGTCGACGTGAGCGCCCACCCGTCGGTCGAGGAGCTCTACCTCGCCGCGGACTGCCTGCTCACGGACTACTCGTCGGTGATGTTCGACTACGCGAACCTCGACCGGCCGATCGTCATCTACGCCAACGACTGGGAGGTGTACCGCACCACCCGCGGCACCTACTTCGACATCACCGTCGACTCCCCCGGTCTGACCGTGCAGACCGAGGCCGAGCTGCTCGAGGTCTTCACCTCGGGCCGCTGGAACGGCCCCGAGTCGGACGCGGCCCGCGCCGAGTTCCGCAGGACCTTCTGCGAGTTCGACGACGGCCGGGCGGCCGAGCGCGTGGTCCGCAAGGTGTTCCTCGGCCAGGACGAGGTCCCGCCGGTGCTGCCGATCGGCGAGCGTCCGGTACCGCCGCGTCCGGGGCAGCAGCCGCTGGCCGAGGTGGCCCGGCCGCGTGACCGAGAGACCGTCTGAACCGGCTAACCTGTTCGACTGTCCCGACCGTCCATCCACGATGCCCAGCGGAGCCGAGTTGAAACTCCCGCGCAACGCCTTTCTCAGCAAGCAGTGGGAGAGAATCCCGGAGAAGCGCCGACTGCCCTTCGCGGTCTACGCCACGACGCAGATTCTCTTCCTGCTGTGGTGGGCGGCGTTCTTCCCCGGCGCCCTGAGCTACGACTCGATCACCTACGTGTGGCACGTCACCACCGACAACTGGATGTCGAACCACTCCGTGGTCTACGACTCCCTGGTGTGGCTGGCGCTCAACACCACCGGTGATCTGTGGATCCTGACGCTGGCCCAGACGGTCGCCATGTCGGCGACGCTCGCCTACTGCGCCGTCACCCTGCGGAAGTGGGGTGTACGGCAGCGGTGGGCGGCCGTCGCCGCGTGCGTGCCGGCGCTGCTGCCGCCGACCGCCGTCTTCGTCGTCTTCGTGTGGAAGGACGTGCCGTTCGTCATCGGTTCGATCCTCGCCTTCGGCGCGGCGGGCCGGCTGGCGGCGCGGCGGGCCCGCGGCCGTCAGACCGTCCGGGACCGGGACTTCTACCGCACCGTCGCGCTGCTCTTCACGGGCTTCCTCGCGATGGCGCTGTTCCGCAACAACGGCATGCTGGTCGCCGTCATCGCGGCGCCGATCCTGCTGATCGCGCTGCCGTCGATGCGGCGGTGGGTGCTCGCGGCGACCGCCGTGCCGGTGCTGATCTTCGGCCTGCTGACCAGCGTGGTCTACCCGGCGGCCGGGGTGAAGTCCCCGCCGAAGGACGCGGTGTACGCCTTCTTCTACGCGGACATCGCCGTGGCGTACGGGCAGCGCCCGGGCTTCTTCACCAAGGAGGACAAGGCGCTGATGTCCAGCATCGCGCCGCTGTCCCACTGGAAGGGCCGCGCGGCCAACTGCTACAACGCCGACTGGGCGATGGAGTCCCCGCCGATGAACCGGCCGCTCGCGGCCGAGCGCAACGACGAGCTGATGGCCCTGTGGAAGCGGGTCATGAAGCGCACTCCCGACCTGGTCATCGGTGCGCGGGTGTGCCGGGCGCACATCGCGTGGGCGGTCTTCCCGGGCCCGAAGGAGCTGCGGGCGAACACGCTGCTGAGCGACCCGCAGACCTCCA
The DNA here is from genome assembly GCF_042677525.1 of Streptomyces sp. NPDC127114. Classification (NCBI taxonomy): domain Bacteria; kingdom Bacillati; phylum Actinomycetota; class Actinomycetes; order Kitasatosporales; family Streptomycetaceae; genus Streptomyces; species Streptomyces sp. NPDC127114. Next base: position 193,371 of record NZ_JBHXTJ010000007.1, on the reverse strand, counting down.
AGACGCTGTTCAGCTACCTCAAGTGGAACGAGGACATCAAGCACAGCGAGTACCGCCCGAAGCTGAAGATCCGCCCGCTGTCGGAGCCGCTGCACAAGGTCGCGGACTTCTCCTGGCGCGCGTTCAAGGTGCCGCAGCTGCAGTGGCTGCTGTTCCGCGGGGCGATCTGGTGCTACGCGACGTACGCGATCGTGCTGCTGTTCCGCCGCCGCACCAAGCTGAAGGGCACGATGGCGCTGCTGTCGGTCACGCTGGGCCTCCAGCTGACGGTCCTCGCGGCGAACCCGGCGCCGCTGTGGCGCTACATGATCGGCCCGATCTTCATCGGCATCCTGATCCTCCCGCTGCTCCGCGCGAAGCCCGGCTTCGGCCCGCACCCGGACCAGGAACCGACCAGGCCGACCGAGTCCGAGAAGCAGGACTCCGACCCGGAACCGGAACCGGCTCCGGTGGCCTGACGGACACGTGAAAGGGGCCCGGCCTCCTCGCAAGAGGAGGCCGGGCCCCTTTCGTGTACGCGCGGAAGACCACGCGGCCGACGCACTCGGGCCCCCGGCCCGGACGAAGAGTCCGAACCAGGGGCCCGAGTGCGTGTGCGCTGTGGTGCCGGGACCGCTGACGGCGGCCCCTGAATGCCCGCTAGAACGGGTTGAACTCGTCGAACTCCCGCTGCGCCTCGTCGTGCTCCGCCTGCCGGTCGCGGCGGCGCTGGGCGGCGGGGCGCGGGGCCTCCAGGCGGTGGTCCTCGCCTCGGCGGCCCAGCATTTCGGCGCCGGCCATCACCGTGGGCTCCCAGTCGAAGACGACCGCGTTCTCCTCGGAGCCGATCGCGACGCCGTCACCGGCGCGGGCGCCGGCCTTCATCAGCTCGTCCTCGACGCCGAGGCGGTTGAGGCGGTCGGCGAGGTAGCCGACGGCCTCGTCGTTGTTGAAGTCGGTCTGCCGGACCCAGCGCTCGGGCTTCTCGCCGCGCACGCGGTACACGTCCTCGTGCTCGTCGTACGTGACGGTGAAGCCGGCGTCGTCGACCGCCTTCGGGCGGATGACGATACGGGTCGCCTCCTCCTTCGGCTTGGCCGCGCGGGCCTTCGCGACGATGTCGGCGAGCGCGAAGGAGAGCTCCTTGAGGCCCGTACGGGCGACCGCGGAGACCTCGAAGACGCGATAGCCGCGCTGCTCCAGGTCCGGGCGGATCATGTCCGCGAGGTCCTGGCCGTCCGGGATGTCGATCTTGTTGAGGACGACGATGCGCGGGCGGTCGTCGAGGCCGCCGTACTGCTTCAGCTCCTCCTCGATGACGTCGAGGTCGGTGACCGGGTCGCGGTCGGACTCCAGCGTCGCCGTGTCCAGGACGTGCACCAGGACCGAGCAGCGCTCGACGTGGCGCAGGAACTCCAGGCCCAGGCCGCGGCCCTGGCTGGCGCCGGGGATCAGGCCGGGGACGTCGGCGATGGTGTAGACGGTCGAGCCGGCCGTGACCACGCCGAGGTTCGGGACGAGCGTCGTGAAGGGGTAGTCCGCGATCTTCGGCTTCGCGGCCGAGAGGACCGAGATCAGCGAGGACTTGCCGGCGCTCGGGTAGCCGACGAGCGCCACGTCGGCGACCGTCTTGAGCTCCAGGACGATGTCCTGGAGGTCGCCGGGCTCGCCGAGCAGCGCGAAGCCGGGCGCCTTGCGCCGGGCGGAGGCCAGCGCCGCGTTGCCGAGGCCGCCGCGGCCGCCCTGGGCGGCGACGTAGGTGGTGCCCTCGCCGACCAGGTCGGCGAGCACGTTCCCCTTCTTGTCGAGGACGACGGTGCCGTCGGGCACGGTCAGGACCAGGTCCTGGCCGTCCTTGCCGGAGCGGTTGCCGCCCTCGCCGGGCTTGCCGTTGGTCGCCTTGCGGTGCGGCGAGTGGTGGTACTCGAGGAGGGTGGTGACGGACTGGTCGACGACCAGGATCACGTCACCGCCGCGGCCGCCGTTGCCGCCGTCCGGGCCGCCGAGCGGCTTGAACTTCTCCCGGTGGACGGAGGCGCAGCCGTGGCCTCCGTTACCCGCGGCGACGTGCAGCTCGACGCGGTCCACGAAGGTGGTCATGGTTGTGCCTCCAGAGAGCTAAAGCTATGGGTGGGAATGTCTATCTAGTAACACGCGAAAGGCGGACCCGCTTCCCATCCGGGAAGTGAGGTCCGCCTCCGCAAAGTGTCCGATCAGGCGACCGGAACGATGTTCACGACCTTGCGGCCACGGAAGGTGCCGAACTGCACCGAACCGGCCTGCAGGGCGAACAGCGTGTCGTCGCCGCCACGGCCGACGCCCGCGCCCGGGTGGAAGTGGGTGCCGCGCTGGCGGACCAGGATCTCACCCGCGTTGACGACCTGACCGCCGAAGCGCTTCACGCCGAGCCGCTGGGCGTTGGAGTCGCGACCGTTCCGGGTGGACGATGCGCCCTTCTTGTGTGCCATTGCTCAGTCCCTCTTTACTTCGCGGCCGTCGGGATGGACGTGACCTTGATCGCCGTGTACTGCTGACGGTGACCCTGGCGACGGCGGTAGCCGGTCTTGTTCTTGTAGCGCAGGATGTCGATCTTGGCGCCCTTGGTGTGGTCCACGACCTCGGCCTGGACCTTGATGCCCGCCAGGACCCACGGGTCGCTGGTCACGGCGTCGCCGTCGACGACGAGCAGGGTCGAGAGCTCGACCGTGTCGCCAGCCTTGGCGGTGGAAATCTTGTCAACCTCAACGATGTCGCCGACAGCAACCTTGTGCTGGCGACCACCGCTGCGCACGATGGCGTACACGCGGATCTCTCTCTCACTCGGTAACGGGACCTCTGACGCCAGCCGCCCACGCGCGGGCCTGGGGCCTGCGACTGTCCGGGATCGGGCGAGCGGCCTCTCCCGGAGAACCGGGAGGGAGGTGCTCAGAGGCGCGGCGTATCAGTCGACACGCCGACGGTCTAGGTTACGGGCGGGTCCCGTAGGGGGTCAAATCCCGGAGGTTTCGGCGGTCTCGGCGGTCTCGGCGGTCTCGGCGACGAAGGCCTTGAGCCAGGCGCGGAAGTCCGGGCCGAGGTCCTCGCGCTCGCAGGCGAGGCGGACGATGGCCCGCAGGTAGTCGCCGCGGTCGCCGGTGTCGTACCGGCGGCCCTTGAAGACCACGCCGTGCACCGGGCCGCCGAGCTGCTCATCGGCCGCCATCTTCTGCAGCGCGTCGGTGAGCTGGATCTCGCCGCCGCGGCCCGGCTCGGTCTCGCTCAGCACGCCGAAGACGGCCGGGTCGAGGACGTAACGGCCGATGATCGCGTAGTTGCTGGGCGCCTCGGACGGGTCCGGCTTCTCGACGAGGCCGGTGATGCGCACGACGTCGGCGTCGGCGGCCGGCTCGACGGCGGCGCAGCCGTAGAGGTGGATCTGGGCCGGGTCGACCTCCATGAGGGCGACGACGCTGCCGCCGTGCTCGCCGAGGACCTCCAGCATGCGGGCCAGCAGCGGGTCGCGCGGGTCGATCAGGTCGTCGCCGAGGAGCACGGCGAAGGGCTCGTCGCCGACGTGCGGCTGCGCGCAGAGGACCGCGTGGCCGAGGCCCCGGGGGTCGCCCTGGCGCACGTAGTGCATGGTGGCCAGCTCGCTGGACTCCTGGACCCGCGCCAGGCGCTCCTCGTCGCCCTTGCGGACCAGCGCCTCCTCCAGCTCGTAGTTCCGGTCGAAGTGGTCCTCGAGCGGGCGCTTGTTGCGGCCCGTGATCATCAGGACGTCCGACAGCCCGGCCGAGACGGCCTCCTCCACGACGTACTGGATCGCCGGCTTGTCGACGACCGGCAGCATCTCCTTCGGCGTCGCCTTGGTGGCCGGCAGGAAGCGCGTGCCGAGGCCGGCGGCGGGGATGACCGCCTTGCGCACGCGGGGAGCGGGGGTGTTGTTCATCGGGCTGGTTCCTGGTTCCGATCCTGGGTCAATGCCGTGTGGACCGCCCTCGGCGGGAGGACGGTCCACACGGGTCGCGTCGGGGACTGGGTCAGTCCTGCGCGGGGGCGGCGGTCTTCTTGGCGGCCGCCTTCTTGGCGGTCGTCTTCTTCGCCGCGGTCTTCTTGGCCGCCGTCTTCTTGGTGGCGGCCTTCTTCGCGGTGGCCTTCTTGGCGGTCTTGCGGGCCGCCTTCTTGGCCGCCGGGGCGGAGGCCTCGGCGGCCTCCTCCGCGGGCTCGGAACCGGACTCCGCCGGCTCGGCTGCCGGGGCGGCGGACGCCACGACGACCACGGCCGCCTCCTCCGACCCGGTCGGCGAACCGGCCGGGGCGGTGGCCTTGCGGACCACCCGGCGGCGCGCCCGCGGCGGGGCGGCCACGGGGGCCTCCTCGACGGCCGGCTCCACGGCGGGGGCCTCGACGACGGCCGGGGACTCCTCGACGACGGCCGTCTCGACCGCCGCCTCGGCGACGGGCTCGGCGGTGGCGGTCACCGGGGCCGTGGCCTTGCGGGTGGCGCGGCGGCGGGTGCGCGGCGCCGGGGCCTCCTCGACGGCGGGCTCGGCCGCGGGGGCCTCGGCGACCGGGGCCGGGGCCTCGGTCCGCGGCTTCTCCTCGGCCTTCGCCTTCGACTCCGGTACGACGACCTCGAAGGTCTCCGTCTCGGTCACCGCCGGCGAGGCGGCGGGCGCCGACACCCGGCGGGTCGCCCGGCGACGGCCACGGCCGCGCGCGGCGGCCGCCTCGGCCTCGGCGACGCTGCCGTACAGCTCCTCGTCCGGGGCGATCGGCTCGGGCAGCGCCACGGGGGCCGCGAGCTCCGCCGCGACCTCGGCCGCGGTCTCGACCTGCTCGGCCGGGGCCTCGTGGGTCTCGGCCGGGGCCTCGACGGCCTCGTGGGCGTGCTCGTGGACGTCGCCGCCGCGGCCGCGCTTCTTGGCGCGCTTGCCGCCGCCACCGCCGCCGTGCGTGGCGGGCTGCTCCATGTGGACGATGACACCGCGGCCGTTGCAGTGGACGCAGGTCTCCGAGAAGGACTCCAGGAGGCCCTGGCCGACCCGCTTGCGGGTCATCTGGACCAGGCCGAGCGAGGTGACCTCGGCCACCTGGTGCTTGGTCCGGTCCCGGCCCAGGCACTCCAGGAGGCGGCGCAGCACCAGGTCGCGGTTGGACTCCAGGACCATGTCGATGAAGTCGATGACGACGATGCCGCCGAGGTCGCGCAGGCGCAGCTGGCGGACGATCTCCTCGGCCGCTTCGAGGTTGTTCCTCGTCACGGTCTCCTCGAGGTTGCCGCCCTGACCGGTGAACTTGCCGGTGTTGACGTCGACGACGACCATCGCCTCGGTCTTGTCGATCACCAGCGAGCCGCCGGACGGCAGCCAGACCTTGCGGTCGAGCGCCTTCATCAGCTGCTCGTCGATCCGGTACGTCGCGAAGACGTCGACCTCGCTCGTCCACTTGGACAGGCGGTCGGTCAGGTCCGGGGCGACGTGGCTGACGTACCCGTGGATGGTCTCCCACGCGTCGTCACCGCTGACGATGACCTTGGAGAAGTCCTCGTTGAAGATGTCGCGGACGACCCGGACCGTCATGTCCGGCTCGCCGTAGAGAAGGGTCGGCGCGTTGCCGCTCTTCGCCTTCTTCTGGATGTCCTCCCACTGCGCCTGCAGCCGCTCGACGTCGCGGCGCAGCTCGTCCTCGCTCGCGCCCTCGGCGGCGGTGCGCACGATGACGCCCGCGTCCTCGGGGACGATCTTCTTGAGGATGGTCTTCAGGCGGGCGCGCTCGGTGTCCGGGAGCTTGCGGCTGATGCCGGTCATCGAGCCCTCGGGCACGTACACGAGGTAGCGGCCCGGGAGGGAGACCTGGCTGGTCAGGCGGGCGCCCTTGTGGCCGATCGGGTCCTTCGTCACCTGGACGAGGACGGACTGGCCGGACTTGAGGGCGCTCTCGATGCGGCGCGGCCCGTTGGCCATGCCGAGCGCCTCGAAGTTGACCTCGCCGGCGTACAGGACGGCGTTGCGGCCCTTGCCGATGTCGACGAAGGCGGCCTCCATGGACGGCAGCACGTTCTGGACCTTGCCCAGGTAGACGTTGCCGACGTAGGAGGTGGCCTGCTCCTTGTTGACGTAGTGCTCGACGAGCACGTTGTCCTCGAGGACGCCGATCTGGGTGCGCTCGCCGTTCTGGCGGACGACCATCACGCGCTCGACGGCCTCGCGGCGGGCGAGGAACTCGGCCTCGGTGATGATCGGGACGCGGCGGCGGCCCTGCTCGCGGCCCTCGCGGCGGCGCTGCTTCTTGGCCTCCAGACGGGTCGAGCCCTTGATGGACTGCACCTCGTCCGACGGCTCGGCCTTCTCGCGGGCCGGGCGCGGCTCGCGGACCTTGACGACGGTGCGGACGCCGTCCTCGTCGGTGGTCTCGGCCTCGCCGGCGGCGTCACCGCTGCGGCGACGGCGGCGGCGACGGCGACGGGAGCTGCTGGAGCCGGCGGCCTCGGCCTCGTCGGCCTCCTCCGGCTCCTCCTCGCCCTCGGCCTCCTCGGCGTGGAACTCCTCGCCCTCGTCCTCGGTCTCCTCGACCTCGGCGAGCTCGCCGCGGCGACGGCGACGGCCGCCACGACGGCGACGGCGGGACGGACGGTCCTCGTACTCGTCGCCCTCCTCGGCCTCGGCCTCGGCCTCCGCCTCCGCCTCGGGGGTGGACTCGACCTCGGGCTCGTCGGCGACGGTGGCCGGGACGGGCTCGACGGCGACCGGCTCGCCACGGCGACGGCGGCGACGGCGGGCGCGGGGCGACTCCTCGGCCTCGACGGCCTCGACCGTCTCGACGGCCTCGGCGGTCTCCTCCTCCGGCTCCTCCTCCTCAGTGACCTCGGCCGCGGCCATGGCCGCGGCGGTCTCCGGGGTCTGGAACATGGGCTCGGTGAAGACCGGGGCCTGGAAGACGGCGACGGCCGGCCGGGCGGCACGGCGGGAGCGCGGCGCCTCCTCGGCCTCGGACGGCTCGGCGGTGAACTGCGGCGAGGTGGCGCGGCGGCGGGAGCGACCGCGGGTGGCGGCCTGCTCGGCGGCGGCGACCTCGACGGCGTGCGAGGCGATCTCCTCGACGGTGTCCGCGGGCAGCGCCTCGCCGGAGGACTCCGCGGCGAGCTCGGCGGCGACGTCGGGGGTCACCTCGGGCGCGCCGGTCTTACGGGTGGCCCGGCGGCGGGTACGCGGCGCGGGGGCGGCCTCGGCGGCCGGGGCCTCCGCGGCGGGGGTCTCGGCGACGGGCTCCGCGGCCGGGGCCTCGGCCTCGGCCTGGACCGGCTCCGGGGACGTCACGGCGCGCGTGGCGCGGCGACGGGTACGACGGGCCGGGGCGGCCTCCTCGGCCACGGGCTCCTCGGCGGGGGCCTCGGTCTCGGCGGCGGGCTCCTCGGCGGCGGTCTCGGCCTCGGCCTGGACCGGCTCCGGGGACGTCACGGCGCGGGTCGCGCGACGGCGGGTACGACGGGCCGGGGCGGCCTCTGCGGCCGGCTCCTCGGCGACCGGGGCGGCCTCGGCGGCCGGCTCCTCGGCAGGGGCCTCGGCCTGCACCGGCTCCGGAGCGGGCGCGGTGGCCTTGCGGGTGGCGCGGCGGCGCGGACGCGCGGGCGCCGGCTCCTCGGCGGGCGTCTCGGTGACCGGGGCGGGGGCCTCTGCGGCCGCGGCGGCGGTCTCGGCGGTGTCGGCGCTTCCGGCCGTCACCGGCGGGCCGGCCGGCCGGGAAGCGGCACGCCGCCGACGGCGCGGCGGCAGCTTGTCACCGGGTGCGTTGTTCTCGTTCTCTTCGGGCTGTTCGAGCATGCGGGCGGTTCTCCCGTCACGCTCCCGGGCGCCGCGCCTGGTTCCGGTCCGGCGGCACGGACGCGCGTGAAGCGCGGTGCCGCCGCCCGGGGCGCGGGCGCCGCACGGGAGCTTCAGTGTCTGGCTCGCCGGTTCCGTACGCCCTGTGCGGACGGCCTGGCGAAAGTCTCCTGGTCAGTGCGCTGCCCGACCCAGGTGGCTCCCGAGTCCAGGGTGGCGCTGCGACGACCGGTCCTTACGCGGTGCCCGCACCTGGCGCCGTCGCAGAAGCGGTCGCGGCGGCCGTGGGTGGAGCGGCCGTGACTGCCTCGCGGTCGGGCGCGAGCGGGTCGGTCACCGTGCCGGACTCCTCGTCGAAGAGCCCCTGCGCCAGCCTGGTCACCGCAGCGGGGACCGGCGGCGCCAGGTCGGCCACAGCTCGGAGACCGGACAGGACGTCGTCGGGTCGTACGGCAGGTGTCACGTGCCGAACAACCAGCCGCAGTATCGCACAGGCGCTGTCCAGCGGCCTATCACCCTGGGGATCGCCCTGGGCGGGGGCCGCGGTCAGCTCCACGACGGCACCGCGGGTGTCGAAGGTGCGCAGACCGTTCTTGGTCTTGCGCTGTACTTCCACGGTCTCGGCCGCGAGAAACGCGTCGACGGCCTTGCGGGCCGTGGCGACGTCGACGCCGTCGAGCCGCAGCTCCCACACGGAGGCGGTGAGCCGGTCGGCGAGGCCGGAGGTCCGGGCCTCGACGGCGTCGACGATGTCGAGACCGTTCGGCATCGACTCGTCGAGCATGGCTCGCAGCGTCTCCGGATCACGGGACTCGGTGAGCGCGATCTCCAGGTATTCGGCCTCGGAGCCCGTACCCGTAGGGGCGGCGTTGGCGTACGACACCTTGGGGTGCGGGGTGAACCCGGCCGAGTACGCCATGGGCACCTCGGCACGGCGCAGCGCACGCTCGAAAGCGCGCTGGAAGTCACGGTGGCTGGTGAACCGGAGGCGGCCGCGCTTGGTGTAGCGCAGTCGGATGCGCTGCACCGCCGGTGCGGGCGGCGGGCCTTCGGGCTGTCGCTTGCCCAGTGGTTCTTCTCCTCGGTGCGGGGCGGGCGCGGCCGTCCGCGCCGCCCTCGAAATGCGGGTGTGCCCTGGGGGACCCGCCCGGCTCACCCCCGCTTCTGGAGGGAGATCTCGGGTGCGGGCGCCGCGCCGGGGACGTTCGTTGTACTACCCAGAGTACGCGCCCCCGCCACCTGCGGTTCCCCGGCCTCGTCCGTCCCGCTCCCGCCGATCAGCGCGCGCCAGGCATCGCGGCGGGCCTGCCGGACGGTGTCGCGGGCGGAGGCGAGGGCCGCGCGCGCCGCCTGCCGGGCCTCGACGGCGGCCCTGCGGGCCGGGTTCCAGACGGCGTCCCGCACCCAGTGGCCGACGGGGGTGCAGACTTCGCGGTAGACCCAGGCGGCGGGGCGGCGGACCAGGTTGCGGGCGAGCCAGGAGAACGGCCGGGCGACCAGGTTGCGGGCCGCCCACACCAGCGGCCGGGCGACCAGGTTGCGGGCCAGCCAGGCGATGCCGCGGCCCATGGCCCGGGAGAGGTAGCCGGCGGTCCGCCAGCAGATGGCGAGCGCGTCGCGGATCTCACGGCCGAGGGGCGTGAGGACCCGCTGCCACAGCCAGACCGCCGGACGGGCGATCCCGTAGGTGACGACGGGCACGACCAGGTACCGCCACAGTGCGGTGAACGGCCACACCAGGGCCCTGGCCAGCAGCACCGCGCCGGCCGCGAGGCCGCGGCCGAGAGCCGTGAGGACCCAGGTCAGCCCGCGCCACACGCCCGTGAACGCCCAGGCGAGGGCGCGCCCCGAACGGGTGAGCAGCAGGCCGGCCGCGCGGCCCACCGGGACGAGCACCGAGCGGTACAGCCATCCGGCGGGCGCCACCACGCCGTACCGGACGACGGGCACGACGACGTACCGCCAGAGGGCGAGGAGCGGCCATGCGAGGGCCCTGCCGAGCAGCCCGCCGACGGCGGCGAGGCCCCGGCCGAGCCGGGTGAAGACCCAGGCGAGGCCACGCCCGATGCCGGTGAACACCCAGGCGAGCCCGCGCCAGAGGCGCTCGGCGCCCCAGGCCAGCACTCGCCACAGCCCGCCGAAGAACCAGGCCAGACCCCGGCCCACGCCCGTCCCGGCCCAGGCGAGCCCGCGCCAGACGCGCTCGGCGCCCCAGGCCAGCACCCTCCAGAGCCCGCCGAAGAACCAGGCCAGACCCCGCCACAGCCCGCCGAACACCCACGCCAGGCCCCGGCCGACGCCCGTGCCGGCCCAGGCGACGAGCCGCCACGCGCCGCCGAGGAACCAGCCGAGCCCGCGGCCGACGGCCCGCGCCGCCCGGGTCACGGCGCGCCCCGCCGGGGCCAGCACCCGGTGCCCGAGCCAGCGGGCGGGGCGGCGCACCGTGCGGTCGTAGAGCCAGGCGAGACCGCGGCCCGTCGGACGGAGCAGGGCGCGGTCGAGGAAGCGGCCGCCGGCCTTGAGCGCGTCCCAGGTCATGCGGACCGGCAGGACGAGGAGCAGCACGACGATCCGCACCGGGATGCGGATCAGGGCGTGCGGGGCGGGCGGGACCGGCGCCGGGTTTTCCGTGCTCATGACCGACAGGACGCCGACGGCCCGGCGGAGGGTTCACCCTCCGCCGGGCCGTCACCCGACTGATACGCGGGACTACTTGTTCACGACCGACAGCGGCAGCAGCTTCTTGCCGGTCGGGCCGATCTGGATGTGCGTGTCCATCTGCGGGCAGACGCCGCAGTCGAAGCACGGGGTCCAGCGGCAGTCCTCGACCTCGGTCTCGTCGAGGGCGTCCTGCCAGTCCTCCCAGAGCCAGTCCTTGTCGAGACCGGAGTCCAGGTGGTCCCAGGGCAGGACCTCCTCGTAGGTGCGCTCGCGGGTGGTGTACCAGGCGACGTCCACGCCGAACTCGGGCAGCGTCTTCTCGGCGCACGCCATCCAGCGGTCGTACGAGAAGTGCTCGCGCCAGCCGTCGAAGCGGCCGCCGTCCTCGTACACCGCGCGGATGACCGCGCCGACGCGGCGGTCGCCGCGCGACAGCAGGCCCTCGACGATGCCGGGCTTGCCGTCGTGGTAGCGGAAGCCGATCGAGCGGCCGTACTTCTTGTCGCCGCGGATCTTGTCCCGGAGCTTCGCCAGGCGCTCGTCGGTCTCCTCCGCGGAGAGCTGCGGGGCCCACTGGAACGGGGTGTGGGGCTTCGGGACGAAGCCGCCGATGGAGACGGTGCAGCGGATGTCGTTCTGGCCGGAGACCTTGCGGCCCTCGGCGATCACGTTCATCGCCATGTCGGCGATCTGGAGGACGTCCTCGTCGGTCTCCGTCGGCAGGCCGCACATGAAGTACAGCTTCACCTGGCGCCAGCCGTTGCCGTACGCGGTGGAGACCGTCCGGATCAGGTCCTCCTCCGAGACCATCTTGTTGATGACCTTGCGCATGCGCTCGGAGCCGCCCTCGGGGGCGAAGGTCAGACCGGAGCGGCGGCCGTTGCGGGTCAGCTCGTTGGCCAGGTCGACGTTGAACGCGTCGACACGGGTCGACGGCAGCGACAGGCCGACCTTGTCGTCCTCGTAGCGGTCGGCGAGGCCCTTGGCGATGTCACCGATCTCGGAGTGGTCCGCGGAGGACAGGGAGAGGAGGCCGACCTCCTCGAAGCCGGTGGCCTTCAGACCGCGTTCCACCATCTCGCCGATGCCGGTGATGCTTCGCTCCCGCACGGGGCGCGTGATCATGCCGGCCTGGCAGAAGCGGCAGCCGCGGGTGCAGCCGCGGAAGATCTCGACGGACATCCGCTCGTGGACGGTCTCGGCGAGCGGGACGAGCGGCTGCTTGGGGTAGGGCCACTCGTCGAGGTCCATGACGGTGTGCTTGGAGACGCGCCACGGCACGCCGGACTTGTTGGGGACGACGCGGCCGATACGGCCGTCCGGCAGGTACTCGACGTCGTAGAAGCGCGGGATGTACACGCCGCCGGTCTTGGCGAGGCGGAAGAGGACCTCCTCGCGGCCGCCCGGGCGGCCCTCCGCCTTCCACTGCCGGATGATCTCGGTCATGTCGAGCACGGCCTGCTCGCCGTCGCCGATGACCGCCGCGTCGATGAAGTCGGCGATGGGCTCGGGGTTGAAGGCGGCGTGGCCGCCGGCGAGCACGATCGGGTGGTCGACGGTGCGGTCCTTCGACTCCAGCGGGATGCCGGCGAGGTCGAGGGCGGTGAGCATGTTGGTGTAGCCCAGCTCGGTGGAGAAGCTGAGGCCGAAGACGTCGAAGGCGCCGACGGGGCGGTGGCTGTCCACGGTGAACTGGGGCACGTCGTGCTCGCGCATCAGCTCTTCGAGGTCCGGCCAGACGCTGTAGGTGCGCTCGGCGAGGACGCCCTCGCGCTCGTTCAGTACCTCGTAGAGGATCATGACGCCCTGGTTGGGCAGGCCGACCTCGTACGCGTCCGGGTACATCAGCGCCCAGCGGACGTCGGCGGACTCCCACGGCTTGACCGTGGAGTTCAGCTCTCCACCGACGTACTGAATCGGCTTCTGCACGTGCGGGAGCAGAGCTTCGAGCTGCGGGAAGACAGACTCGGCAGCAGACATCTCGAACCTTCGTGAGCTGGCAGGGGGGCGACTCTCAAGCGTACCCCGGTGCTCAGTGGCTCAGCGCCGCCCTGATTTTCCGCGCCGAGGCCCGCTTCCAGAGGTCCTGGAGCTCGCGCTGCAGGGCCTCGCCGGCGGCGGCCTCGCGTTCGTGGAGGACGCCCCATGTGAAGGCTGACTCGCCGGCCGCGTGGGCCCGGTCGGCGAGGTCGCGCAGGGCGGTGCGGGCGACGACACTGTCCTGGTGGTCGCCGAGGCAGCTCTGGACGGCCTTGATGCGTTTCGCGAAGCGCTTGGCCGGCTTGCCGAGGCTCGGTACGGCGGCGTCGCCGGCGTAGCGGGCGCGCTTGGCGGCCTTGCGGGCCTCGTGGAGGGCGAGGTCGCGGTCGTGGCCGGGGTCGAGGTCGAGGGCGTGGCCGACGCGGCGGGAGAGGCGGCGGTAGTCGCGGCGGATGGCCTTGGGCAGCACCTTGGTCGCCTTCTTGCCGGCGTCGGGGAGCAGGGGCGGGTCGGCGAGGAGGGCGTCGAGGCGGTCGAGGAGTGCCAGGTGGCGGGCGGAGTCGAGGGCGTCGAGGGTGTGGCGCCGGGCGTCGCCGGCCTTGGCCGCGCTCCAGGCGCGCAGCCTCCCGCGTACGGGGCCGACGACCAGCTCGTGCGGCAGGGCGTCGAGCGCGGCGTGCAGGTGGGCGTCCAGCACCTCCAGGTCACGGGCCTGGCCGAGCTCTCCGGCGAGCCATTTCAGCTCCTCGCCGACCGGGTCGGTGACGGTCCGGTCGAGCACCTTCTTGTACGTCTTGAAGGCGCTGCGCAGGCGGCGTGAGGCGACCCGCATCTGGTGCACGCCGTCGGGGAGGTCCCGCCGCACGGCGGGGTCGAGCGCGACGAGCGCGTCGGCCTGCTCGCGCACGTAGGCGAGCACGGCGTGTCCGGCGGTCCCTTCGTCGCCCGCTGCTTCCCGCGCGGCGCGGCCCGTGCGGCCCTCGGTCCCCCGGGGTCGCGCGCCCGTCTCGTCCAGGGCCCTGGCCAGCTTGGAGGGGGCGTGGGACGGGTGGATGCCCGCCTTCTCCAGGTGTTTCCCGACCGCGTCGAGGACGGCCTCGTCCACGTCGTCCGCGAGTTCGACCTCGATCTCGGTCCAGGAGGTCTCGGCGCCGGTCGGGAGGTGTTCGGCGTGGACGGTGTCGACGGAGAGTTCGGCGAGGAGGGTGCCGTTCTTCGCGGTGAGGTGGCGGACGTCGCGGGAGGAGCGGAGGCGGACGACGGGGACGACCTCGTGGTGGCGGACGCGGGAACGCAGGAGCCCCGCCAGGGAGCTCGGGAGGCTCTCCGAGAGCGGGGCTCTGATCTCGTCGCGGATTCCGGACGCGACCGGGAACTTCAGGTGCCAGCCGGCGTCCTTGCCGCCGGTGCGGCGGCGCAGGGTGAGGGAGTCGGCCGCGAGGCGCAGGTCGGGCGTGTCGTAGTAGACCGCGTCGAGTTCGGTGATGCCCTCGTCGCGGACGGCTGCCACGCCCCGGACCTTCGTGAGGTCCGGGACCGCCGTCCCCGCACCGGCCTCGTACTTCCGCTCGATCTCGCGCTTGGTCTCCGCGCTGTCCGTCATGCATCGAATCTAGACGGCCGGTGGAGGAAAGGGCAGGGGCCGGCTCAGGCCGTCATCGGTCGCTGCACCCTGATCGACTGGAGCAGTCCGATCGCCACCCACACCGCGAACATCGACGAGCCGCCGTACGAGACGAAGGGCAGCGGCAGGCCCGCGACCGGCATGATGCCGAGCGTCATCCCGATGTTCTCGAAGGACTGGAAGGCGAACCAGGCGATGATGCCGGCCGCCACGACCGTGCCGTACAGCTCGGTCGTCTCCCGGGCGATCCGGCCGGCGCGCCACAGGATCACCCCGAGCAGCGCGAGGATCAGTCCGGCGCCGACGAAGCCGAGCTCCTCCCCCGCGACGGTGTAGATGAAGTCCGTCTGCTGCTCGGGCACGAACTGGCCGGTGGTCTGGTGTCCCTTGAAGAGGCCCGCGCCGTACAGGCCGCCGGAGCCGATCGCGATGCGGGCCTGGTTGGTGTTGTAGCCGACGCCCGCCGGGTCGAGCTCGGGGTTGGCGAAGGCGGCGAAGCGGTTGATCTGGTACTCGTCGAGCATGCCGAGCGTGGTGACCAGGACCGCGCCGAGGACACCCGCGCCGATGAGGCCGAGGACCCAGCGGTTGGAGGCGCCGGAGGCGAGCAGCACGCCGAGCACGATGACCGCCATGACCATGACGGAGCCGAGGTCGGGCATCAGCATGACGATGCCCATGGGCAGGGCGGCGAGGGCGAGGGACTTCGCGACCGTGCCGTGGTCGGGGTGGATCTGGTCGCCGGCGTCGACCTTCGCGGCCAGCAGCATGGCCATCACCAGGATGATCGTGATCTTCACGAACTCGCTGGGCTGGAGCGAGAAGCCGCCGCCGATCACGATCCACGCGTGCGCGCCGTTGATGGTCGCGCCGAGCGGGGTGAGGACGGCGAGGATCAGCAGGATCGAGATGCCGTAGAGGACCGGCACGGCGCCGCGCAGGGTGCGGTGGCCGAGCCAGACCGTGCCGATCATCAGCGCGAGCCCGATGCCGGTGTTCAGGACGTGCCGGAACAGGAAGTAGTACGGGTCGCCCTGGTTCAGCTCGGTGCGCCCGCGCGTGGCGGACCAGACGAGCAGGGCGCCCAGGAGCGAGAGCGCGAGCGAGGACAGCAGGATCGGCCAGTCGAGCCGGCGCAGCACCGAGTCGCGGGCGGTGAGCCTGGCGAGGGCGCCGCGCTCGGGCGCGTAGCGGGAGACGGAGAAACTCGTGCGTGTCGTCATCGGTCAGTCCCTCAGGAAGGGGGGCGGGCCGTGGAGCGGCTCCTGTCCGCCGCGGTTCTCCTCGGCGTTCGGGTCGACCAGCTGCGACGTGGGGTCGTACGGCTTGACGGTGGGCGCCTCGATGGTGCCGTCGGGGAGGATCTTCGGCAGGGTCTTCTGCGGCTGGGGCAGCAGGGCCCGCTTGAGGTCCTGGTTGCCGGCGTCGTCGAGGCCGTAGAGGGCGTCGTAGATGTTGCGCACGGCGGGGCCGGAGGCGCCGGAGCCGGTGCCGCCCTGGGAGATCGTCATGACGATGGTGAAGTCGTCGGTGTAGGTCGCGAACCAGGAGGTGGTCTGCTTGCCGTAGACCTGGGCGGTGCCGGTCTTGGCGTGCATCGGGATCTTGTCCTGGGGCCAGCCGCCGAACCGCCAGGCGGCGGTGCCGCCGGGCTCGACGACGGAGCGCAGGCCCTTGTCGAGGTCGCGGATGGTCTGGGCGTCGACCGGCAGCCGGCCGTGGGCCTTGGGCTCGATCTCGCGGATCCTCTTGCCGTCGGGGCTGATGACGGCCTTGCCGATGGTGGGGTTGTAGAGGGTGCCGCCGTTGCTGATGGCCGCGTAGGCGGTGGCCAGCTGGATGGGGGTGATGAGGACGTCACCCTGTCCGATGGCGAAGTTGATGCTGTCGTAGGCCTTCAGCTGGTTGCCTTCGAGGCAGCTCTCGTAGGCGATCTGCTCGACGTAGCTGCCGCCCTTCTTGCCCTGCTTGCACCAGGCGTCCTTGTTGGCCTCCCAGAAGCTCTGCTTCCACTGGCGGTCCGGGATGCGGCCCTTGACCTCGTTCGGGACGTCGATGCCGGTCTCGGCGCCGAACCCGAACTCGTGGGCGGTCCGGTAGAACCAGTCCTTGGCGTCCTTCTTCGGCTTGAGGCCGCCGTCGCGGGACCACTCCTGGTGGCCCAGGCGGTAGAAGACGGTGTTGCAGGAGAACTTGAGGGCGTCGCCGAGGGTGATGGGGCCGTGGCCCTTGGACTCGAAGTTGGCGAAGCTGCGGTTGCCCATGCTGTACGAGCTGCTGCAGAGGTACTTGTCGTTGAAGTCGTTACCGGCGCGCACGGCCGCGCTCGCCGACACCACCTTGAAGACGGAGCCGGCCGGTGCCTGGCCCTGGATGGCCCGGTTGAGCAGCGGGTAGTTGGAGTCCTTGCTGGTGAGGGCGGCGTAGTCCTTGGCGGAGATGCCGCCGACCCAGGCGTTGGGGTCGTAGTCGGGCTGGGAGGCCATCGCGACGACGCGGCCGGTCTTCGACTCCATGACGACGACGGCGCCGGCGTCGGCCTCGTACCGGCGGCCGGTGATCTTGTCGGTCTCGCCGCGGACCGTCTTCATCGCCTGGGCGAGCTCGTACTCGGCGACGGCCTGCACCCGGGCGTCGATGCTGGTGACGAGGGTGGAGCCGGCCACGCCGGGGTCGGACTTCGTCTGGCCCATGACCCGGCCGAGGTTGTCCACCTCGTAGCGGGTGACGCCGGCCTGGCCGCGCAGCTCCTTGTCGTACGTGCGCTCGATGCCGGAGCGGCCCACCTGGTCGGAGCGGAGGAACGGCGAGTCCGTGTCCTTGGCCTTCGCGATCTCCTCGTCGGTGACGGGCGAGAGGTAGCCGAGGACCTGGGCGGTACGGGCCTTGCCGGGCGCCGGGTAGCGGCGCACGGCGGCGAGTTCGGCGGTGATGCCGGGGAAGTCCTCGGAGGCCTCACGGATCGTCAGCGCCTGCTGGGTGGTCGCCTCGTCGGTCACCGGGATCGGCTGGTAGGGCGAGCCGTTCCAGCAGGGCTTGGGCGTCTGCGAGTCGCAGAGCCGGATCTTGTTCATGACGTCCTGGGGCTTCATGCCGAGGACGCCGGCGAGTCGGGTGAGGACGGCCTTGCCGTCGTCCTTCATCTTCATCAGCTCGGTGCGCGAGGCGGAGACGACGAGCCGGGTCTCGTTGTCGGCGAGCGGGACGCCGCGGGCGTCGAGGATGGAGCCGCGCACGGCGGGCTGGACGACCTGCTGGATGTTGTTGCTCTTGGCCTCGTCGGCGTACTCCTTCCCGTTGCGGATCTGGAGGTACCAGAGGCGTCCGCCGAGGGTGAAGAGCAGGGAGAAGACGAGTACCTGGATGACGACGAGCCGGATCTGGACGCGGGGTGTCCGCCCGGTCTCGGGGATGTTGCTCATGCTGCCGCTGCCCCCTGGGTCACAGTCGCTTGACTCCCTTGATGCGTCCGGCGCGTGCGGCGCGGGTCCGGGCGGCCT
The DNA here is from genome assembly GCF_042677525.1 of Streptomyces sp. NPDC127114. Taxonomy (NCBI): domain Bacteria; kingdom Bacillati; phylum Actinomycetota; class Actinomycetes; order Kitasatosporales; family Streptomycetaceae; genus Streptomyces; species Streptomyces sp. NPDC127114. Next base: position 175,825 of record NZ_JBHXTJ010000007.1, on the reverse strand, counting down.
TGACGCGCAGACCGCTGCGCTGGGTGCCGATCCTCAGGCCGGTGCCGGAGGAGAGCCAGCCGGAGGCGACGTCGGCTCCGTTGGCGCCGGTGGCCTCGGCCAGCGGGTCGTTGTCCGCGCGCCGGGCGACGGCCATGATGAGCGGCACGGTGAAGGGCGCGAGGAGCAGGTCGTAGAGGGCCGCGGTGAACAGCAGGAAGCCGAGGCCGACATGACGGGCCGCCGTGTCGCCGACGAGGGCGCCGACGCCCGCGTAGAGGAGGGTCGAGCCGATGGCGGCGGCGACGACCACGGCCATGGGCCCGCTGGCGGACTTGAGCCGGCCGTTCTCGGGGCGGGCGAGTCCGCAGAGGTAGCCGACGACGCACAGCACGAGGGCGTAGCGCCCGGCGGCGTGGTCGGCGGGCGGGGCGAGGTCGGCCAGCAGCCCGGCGGTGAAGCCGACGAGGGCGCCGGTCACGTGTCCGTACACCAGGGCGAGGGCGACGACCGTGAGCAGGACGAGGTCGGGGACGGCGCCGGGGAGCTGGAGCCGGGCGAGGACGGAGACCTGGACGACGAGCGCGACGACGACCAGGGTGGCGGAGAGGAGGATGCGGTTGAACTTCACGGTGTCTCCCCCTGGTCCTGCGGCTGGTTCGCGGCGTTCGGCTGCTGGTCCTGGTCCTCCGGCTTCACGCCCTGCTGCTGGTTCTGGTTCTGCCCGGCCTGCTGCCCGTCCGGTGGCGGCGGGGTGACCGTGACGGTGACGGTCGGGGCGGGCTTGGGCTTCGGCGGCAGGACCATGTCGCGCGGGTCGGTGCGCGGGGCCTGGACGACGACGCCCACGATGTCGAGCTTGGTGAAGCCGACGTACGGGCGGACGTAGACGTTGCGGGTCAGGCCGCCGCCCAGGGGGTCGACGCGGACGACCTCGCCGACCGGCACCCCGGGCACGAAGGGCTTGCTGCCCGCGGAGCCGAAGGTGACGAGGCGGTCGCCGGCCTTGACCCTGGCCTTGCCGTTGAGGAGCTGGACGAGCAGCGGGCCGCCGCCCTGCCCGGTGGCGAAGCCGAGTTCGTCGCTCTTCTCCATGCGGGTGCCGACGGTGAAGTCGGGGTCGTTGGCGAGGAGCACGGTGGAGGTGGAGGGGCCGACGGTGGTGACGCGGCCGACCAGTCCGGAGCCGTTGAGCACCGTCATGTCGCGCCGGACGCCGTCGCGGGCGCCGATGTCGATGGTGACGGTCCAGGAGAAGCCCTGAGCGGCTCCTATGGCGATGACCTGGGCGCCCTTGATGCCGTACTGGCCGGCGCCGGCCGTCTTCAGCATGGCGTCGAGTTCGCGCAGCCGGTTGCGGTTGCGGTCGTCGCTGCCGAGCTTCGCCTTGAGGGCGGCGTTCTCCTGCTCCAGGGCGGCGATCCGGTTGTGCCGCTCACCGGAGTCGCGGACCGCTCCTATCGCGTTGCCGATGGGGTCGACCGCCGAGGCGACTCCGTTCTCGACGGGGCCGAAGACCGCGGCCGCGGCCTGTCGGGCACCGTCGACCGGCGACTCCTGGCCTCCTCGGATGTCCACCGTGATCAGTGCGAACGCGATGGCGATCAGCAGTACCAGAAGCAGCCGGCTCTCTCGTGTGTCCCTCACGTGCGGCGGCCGTGCCCTTCCCTCGTGGTTCGTTGTGCAGATGTGCGTACCGTACGGGCCGGAGCCCGGCCCTTACGGTCAGCGGCGCGGCTGGGCGTCGAGGACCTGCTGGAGCGCCTCGAACTCCTCGACGCACTTGCCGGAGCCCAGCGCCACCGAGTCCAGCGGGTCCTCGGCGATGTGGATCGGCATGCCGGTCTCACGGCGCAGCCGCTCGTCCAGACCGCGGAGCAGCGCGCCGCCACCGGTGAGAACGATGCCGCGGTCCATGACGTCACCGGACAGCTCCGGCGGGCACTTGTCGAGCGTGGTCTTCACCGCGTCGACGATGGCGTTGACCGGCTCCTCGATGGCCTTGCGGACCTCGGCGGCCGAGATGACGACGGTCTTGGGGAGTCCCGAGACGAGGTCGCGGCCCCGGATCTCGGTGTGCTCGTCCTGGTCGAGGTCGTAGGCCGAACCGATGGTGATCTTGATCTGCTCGGCGGTCCGCTCACCGAGGAGGAGCGAGTACTCCTTCTTGATGTGCTGGATGATCGCGTTGTCGAGCTCGTCGCCGGCCACCCGGATGGACTGTGCCGTGACGATTCCGCCGAGGGAGATGACGGCCACCTCGGTGGTGCCGCCGCCGATGTCGACGACCATGTTGCCGGTGGCCTCGTGGACCGGAAGGCCCGAGCCGATGGCCGCGGCCATGGGCTCCTCGATGATGTGCACCTGGCGGGCACCGGCCTGGGTGGAGGCCTCGATGACGGCGCGGCGCTCGACTCCGGTGATGCCGGAGGGGACGCAGACCACGACCCGGGGGCGGGCCAGGTAGCGACGCTTGTGGATCTTGAGGATGAAGTAGCGCAGCATGCGCTCGGTGATCTCGAAGTCGGCGATCACCCCGTCCTTGAGCGGACGGACGGCGACGATGTTGCCGGGCGTGCGGCCGATCATCTTCTTCGCCTCGGCACCGACCGCGAGGATCCCGCCGGTGTTGGTGTTGATCGCGACGACGGACGGCTCGTTCAGAACGATGCCTCGACCCCTGACGTACACCAGCGTGTTGGCGGTCCCGAGGTCGACAGCCATGTCACGGCCGATGAACGACATTGAGTTCCCCTTGTTTCCCATGAGGATGCGTCGGGCCTTCCCTAGCGGAGCGTTGACGGCTTCTCAGGTCGGCGAGGTGGTGACTGAAGGTGGTGCGGCGTGGAGTTTTCCCATCGTAGTGCCGCCCGCACGGATACCGCGCGGCGGACCGCCCCAGTCCACCTCTGTATAGGTGACGGTATGACGCGGCGATCCGTTCCCGGGATCCACGTTCATATGCCTGGGGGCGACCGAATTCCTTCGGTCGCCCCCAGTGATGGCGCTGATCGGCTGACGCCAGGTCAGAGCCGGTGTCAGACGAGGCCCGGGAAGAAGATCTTCAGTTCCCGAATGGCGGACTCCTCGGAGTCCGAGGCGTGGATCAGGTTCTCGCGGACGATGGTGCCGTAGTCGCCGCGGATGGAGCCCGGGGCGGCGGCGATCGGGTCGGTCGGGCCGGCCAGGGTGCGCAGACCCTCGATGACCCGCTCGCCCTCGACGACGAGCGCGACGACCGGACCGGACTGCATGAAGCCCATCAGCGGCTCGTAGAAGGGCTTGCCCTTGTGCTCGCCGTAGTGCTGCTCCAGCGTCTCCTGGTCCAGCTCGCGCATCTCCAGGGCCGTGATGGTCCAGCCCGCCTTGCGCTCGATACGGCCGATGATCTCGCCGATCAGACCACGGCGGACGGCGTCGGGCTTGAGCAGGACGAGCGATCGCTGGCTCACGGGGGAACTCCTTCGGAACAACGGTGTGCGGGGCTAGGGCCTGTCCGGCGGATCAGGGCCGGATAGGCCGCGGCGTCTGGTGCGGTACATCGCAAGGCGCCGGAGCGTCGCGACAGCGGAGCTATCGGGGCGTTTCGGCAACGCGGCGAGGTGCCGTGCCAGGCGTCGCGGACCCGGCCATGGTCCGCCGGACAGGTCCTACGAATCTACAGGGCCCGCAGGAGGCGTCGTCACGCAGCGTCAGGCCTTGCGGAGCCCGGGACCTGGGCTGCGGACGGGCGGTCCTCGCCTAGGCCCCGGCCGACTCCGCCTCCTGGCGGGCGGCCCAGTCGGCCTTGACGGCGTCGATCTTCCGGCCGTAGTGCACCGAGGCCCACCACAGGACGGCGAAGACCGCGCCGAGGAAGAACATGACCGGCACCACGAAGCCGCTCGCGACCAGCGCGATCTGCAGGGCCCAGCCCAGCTGGACGCCGCCCGGACGGGTGATCATCCCGCACAGCAGCACCGACAGCACCATGGCGATCCCGCAGACCCACCACACCGTGGACATCGCCAGCGAGTCGTCCTTCATGGCGACCAGACCGGCGAACCCGATGACGAAGAACTCGCCGATCAGCGTCGAGGAACACAGCACCCGCATGGGTCAGCCCTTCTTGAGCAGCAGCCGGGCGTCGCCGACCGTGAAGATCGAACCCGTCACGAGGACGCCCGCGCCCGCGTACTCGCCCTCTTCCTCGGCGAGCGTGATCGCCGTCTCCAGGGCGTCGTCGAGCCGCGGCTCGACGACCACCCGGTCCTCGCCGAAGACCTCGACCGCGATCGCCGCGAGCGCGTCGACGTCGGTGGCCCGCGGGTTGGAGTTGGCCGTGACCACGACCTCCGCGAAGATCGGCTCGAAGGCCTCCAGGAGGCCCTTCGCGTCCTTGTCGCCGCTGGTGGACACGACGCCGATGAGCCGGGAGAAGCCGAAGGCCTCGCTGACGCCCTCGGCGGTGGCCCGTGCGCCGTGCGGGTTGTGCGCCGCGTCGAGGATGACGGTCGGCGACTTGCGGACCACCTCCAGGCGGCCCGGAGAGGCCACCTGGGCGAAGGCGCGGCGGACCGTGTCGATGTCCAGGGTGCGGGCGTGCTGCGCGCCGATGCCGAAGAAGGCCTCGACGGCGGCGAGCGCCACGGCCGCGTTGTGCGCCTGGTACGGGCCGTGCAGCGGCAGGAACACCTCGTCGTACTCGCCGCCGAGGCCGCGCAGGGTGAGGAGCTGGCCGCCGACCGCCACCTCGCGGGAGACGACGCCGAACTCCATGCCCTCGCGGGCCACGGTCGCGTCCACGTCGACGGCCTTCTTCAGGAGCACCTGGGCGGCGTCGACCGGCTGCTGGGCGAGGATCACGGTCGCGCCCTGCTTGATGATCCCGGACTTCTCGCCGGCGATCTCGGCGGGCGTCCCGCCGAGCCGGTCGGTGTGGTCCAGGTCGATCGGGGTGACGACGGCGACGGAGGCGTCGATGACGTTCGTGGCGTCCCAGGTGCCGCCCATGCCGACCTCGACGACGGCCACGTCGACCGGGGCGTCGGCGAAGGCCGCGTACGCCATGCCGGTCAGCACCTCGAAGAAGGACAGCCGGTACTCCTCGCGGGCGTCGACCAGCTCCACGTACGGCGCGATGTCCCGGTACGTCTCGACGAAGCGCTCCGGGTCGATCGGGGCGCCGTCGAGGCTGATCCGCTCGGTGATGGTCTGGACGTGCGGCGAGGTGTAGCGGCCGGTGCGCAGGTCGAAGGCGCCGAGCAGCGCCTCGATCATGCGGGCGGTGGAGGTCTTGCCGTTGGTGCCCGTGATGTGGATCGACGGGTACGCGCGCTGCGGCTCGCCGAGGACGTCCATCAGGGCCGCGATCCGGGTGACCGACGGCTCCAGCTTGGTCTCGCCCCAGCGCGTCGACAGCTCGGTCTCGACCTCGCGCAGCGCCTTGTCGACCTCCGGGTCGGCGGGCCGGGAGGGCACCGGGTCGCCCTGCGGCGGGCCGGACATGGCTCGCAGGGTGCGGCTGCCGGCCTCGATCACCGCCAGGTCGGGGTCGCGGGTCGTCTCGGCGTCGACGATGTCGTCGAACAGGTCGCCCTGGTCGCTGTCGTCGGACCGGTCGTCGTCGAACTGGTCGCGGTCGCTCTGGTCGCTCGGCTCACTCACGTGCCCAGTCTACGGAGGGGTACCGACAGGACCATGGACCCACCCCTTTCGGGACTTTCGGTCCACCGCCCGGGGGAGCCGCCGGGCAGACTTGGCGATCATGGACATAGGCATCGATCTCGGCACCGCCAACACCCTCCTCTACGCCCGCGGCCGGGGCATCGTCCTCAACGAGCCGTCCGTCGTGGCGGTCCAGGAGGGCTCGCGGTCGCCCCTCGCGGTCGGTGCGGAGGCGAAGGAGACCATCGGCCGGACCCCGGGTTCGATCACCGCGATCCGCCCGCTGAAGGACGGCGTGATCAGCGACTACGAGGCGGCCGAGGAGATGATCCGGCACTTCGTGCGCAAGGCCGTGCCGGGCCGCCGGCTCCCCCGGACCCGCATGGTCGTCTGTGTGCCCAGCGGGGTGACCCCGGTCGAGCGGCGCGCCATCGTGCACGCCTCGCGCTCGGCGGGCGCCCGGGCGGTGCACCTCGTCGAGGAGCCGATGGCGGCGGCGATCGGCGCGGGCCTGCCGGTCTCGGACCCGCGCGGCTCGATGGTCGTCGACATCGGCGGCGGCACGACGGAGGTGGCCGTCATCTCGCTCGGAGGGATCGCCACCTCGCAGTCGCTGCGGGTGGGCGGCGACCGGCTGGACGCGGCGATCTGCGACTACGTGCGCAAGGAGCACGCGCTGCTGATCGGCGAGCGGACCTCGGAGGACGTGAAGGTGGAGATCGGCTCGGCATGGCCGGTGCCCGGCGACGAGGAGTTCGAGGCGCGCACGTTCACCGTGCGGGGCCGGGAGAAGATCAGCGGCCTGCCGCGGACGGTGGAACTGACGGTGCCGGCGGTGCGGGTCGCGCTCGACGAGCCGGTCGAGGCCGTCATCGCGGCCGTCAAGGCCACCCTGGAGGAGTGCCCGCCCGAGCTGTCCGGCGACGTGATGGAGCACGGCATCGTGCTGACCGGCGGCGGTGCGCTGCTGCCGGGCCTCGACCTGCGGATGGCCTCGGCGACGGGCATCCCGGTCTTCGTGGCCGACGACCCCCTGGACTGCGTGGCGCTCGGCTCGGGCCGGTGCGTCGAGGACTTCGACGCGTTGGAGCGGGTGCTCGGGAAGGCGGAGGTGGTGCGCTAGGCCGTCTCTTCCGGATCTTGGCCGGGTCCGCGCCCTGATCCGAAAGAAACGGCCTGGGAGGGCGCCTCGCCGGACTTGCCGGGGCGCCGGGGTCCGCCGCCACGCCGGCTTCCGGTCCTTACACGCCCCGCCGGCCCGGCCTGGGAGGCCGGGCCGGCGTACGGCGGGATGCAGCGGAAAGTCACCCCAGCAGGACCGTGACGATGACCACCACGGCCACGATGCCGAGGACGATGGCCCAGATGGGCCAGTTGCCGCGTCGCCCCGGTTCCTCGGGGCCGCCGCCGCGCGGGCGGTCCTCTGCGAGGCGGGGGTTGTCCGGCCGGTCGCGCGAGGAGAAGTCCCGGTCGTCGGCCATAGGGCATCACTCCTTCGTGGACCCTGCGGGTACCCGCCTTCGCCCGGGCGGGAAGCCTGGTGCGGCCGACCCGCCGGGGCAGGCCCTACCGCGTCAGCCCCGACGGCAGGGTCGCCGTCACCACATAGGCGCCGTGCTCGCGGCGGGCCTTCAGGGTGCCGCCCATGCTGGTGACGCGTTCGTCCATGGAGAAGAGGCCGGTCCCGGTCGACACCGGGGCGCGGTCCGGCGGGGTCTGCGCGAGGGGGTTGCGGACCTCGACGCGCAGGGACGGGCCGTCGACGTCGATGGTGACGCTCACCGGGAGGCCGGGCGCGTGCTTGACGGCGTTCGTGAGGCACTCCTGCACCACCCGGTGGACGGCCGTCTGCCGCAGCGGCGACAGCGCCTTCGCCTCCTCGGACACCCGGACGTCGACGGGGCTGCCCATCCGTTCGCTCTCCTCGGCGAGCGCGGTCAGCCCTTCGAGGCCGGGTGTGGCGGCGGCACCGTCACCGCGTCGTACGACCGTCTCGTTGAGCATGTGGTGGGCGCGCCGCGCGGTGTCGGCGAGCTCCTCGAAGTCCTTCTGGTGCGCCTCTCCCCGCGCCCGTACGGCCAGCACCTCGGCCCGCACCGCCAGCACGGTGAGCTCGCGGCCCACCAGGTCGTGGACGTCCCGCCCGACCGAGATCCGCTCCTCCTGGACGGCCTGCCGGGCGGCGGCCTCCCGCCGCTGGGCCTCCAGGGCGCGCACGAGGTCGTGACGGTACGCGGCGATGCCGACGCCCGTGGCGAGGACGCCGATCGGGACGACGAGGCTCAGGAAGTCGCTGAGGTTCTCGCCGTGCGGGCCGGGCCAGCCGGGGGTCTCGTAGTACCCGAAGGCGGCTCCGACGTACAGCAGGGTGGCCAGGACGGCGACGCGGCGGCCCCGGAAGCGGCCGAGCGAGTACAGCGCGAACTGGATCATCGTCAGCTCGTGCAGCCAGCCCATCAGGCCGATCGCCACCAGGAAGGGCACCCAGGGCGCCTTCCGCCGCAGCACCAGGGTGGCCGCGCCGGCCCCGAGGACCAGGGTGGCGGTGACACCGGTGAGCGAGTTGTCCGCGCGGGCGAGTCCCGGCACGTCCAGGAGCATCAGGCCGAAGGCGCTGAGCGCGGCGACGACGTCCGCCGCCCTGGGCGACACCGCCCACCGGTCCACGCAGCGGCGCAGCGCGGCGGGGGCGGGAAGAGGAACCATGCGTTCCATCATCCCGGGTCTTTCGTCCCGCCGCCGGGGACCCGAAGTCCCGTCCCGTGTGACGTCGGGCACTTCGCCCGGATTGTCGTTTCCCTCCGAAATGCGCACGAAGTACTGCGTCCGGCTGAGGGAACACGCCGCATCGCACACGCCGAAGGGGCCCGGAACCACTCGTGGTTCCAGGCCCCTTCGTCACGCCGTGCGGGCTACGCCTGCGGCAGGTTCGCCAGCTGCGCCTGGATGCGGGCGATGTCCTCGTCCGCCTTGGCGAGGCGGGTGCGGATCTTGTCGACCACGTTGTCCGGCGCCTTCGCCAGGAAGGCCTCGTTGCCGAGCTTGCCCTCGGCCTGCGCCTTCTCCTTCTCGGCGGCGGCCAGGTCCTTCGCGAGCCGCTTGCGCTCGGCGGCGACGTCGATCGTGCCCGACAGGTCGAGCGAGACCGTCGCGCCGGCGACCGGCAGGGAGGCGGTGGCGGAGAAGCCCTCGCCCTCCGGCTGGAGGCGGAGCAGCTGGCGGATGGCGGCCTCGTGCGCGGCGAGCGGGGTGCCGTCGAGCTCGAGGCGGGCCGGGACCTTCTGACCGGGCTGGAGCCCCTGGTCGGCGCGGAAGCGGCGGACCTCGGTGACCACCTGCTGGAGGTTCTCGATCTCGGCCTCGGCGGCGTCGTCGCGGAAGCCGCTGTCGGTCGGCCACTCGGCGATGACCAGGGACTCACGACCGGTGAGCGTGGTCCACAGGGTCTCCGTGACGAACGGGACGACCGGGTGCAGCAGCCGCAGCATGACGTCCAGGACCTCGCCGAGGACCCGGCCGGAGACCTTGGCCTGCTCGCCGCCGGCGAAGAAGGTCGTCTTCGACAGCTCGACGTACCAGTCGAAGACCTCGTCCCACGCGAAGTGGTACAGCGCGTCGCTGAGCTTCGCGAACTGGTAGTCCTCGTAGAACGCGTCGACCTGGGCGACCGTCTTGTTGAGACGGGACAGGATCCAGCGGTCGGTCGCGGACAGCTGCTCGACCGGGGGCAGTTCGCCCTCGACCGTCGCGCCGTTCATCAGCGCGAAGCGGGTCGCGTTCCAGATCTTGTTGGCGAAGTTCCGGGACGCCTTGACCCAGTCCTCGCCGATCGGGACGTCGACGCCCGGGTTGGCGCCGTTGGCCAGGGTGAAGCGGACGGCGTCGGAACCGTACTGGTCCATCCAGTCCAGCGGGTTGACCACGTTGCCGAAGGACTTCGACATCTTCTTGCCGTTCTGGTCACGGACCATGCCGTGCAGGGCGATGGTGTGGAACGGCGGGGTGCCGTCCATCGCGTACAGACCGAACATCATCATCCGGGCGACCCAGAAGAAGAGGATGTCGTAGCCGGTGACGAGGACGGAGTTCGGGTAGAACTTCGCGAGGCTGTCGGTCTGCTCGGGCCAGCCGAGCGTGGAGAACGGCCACAGGCCGGAGGAGAACCAGGTGTCGAGGACGTCGCTGTCCTGGCGCCAGCCCTCGCCGGTGGGCGGCTCCTCGTCGGGGCCGACGCAGACGACCTCGCCGTTCGGGCCGTACCAGACCGGGATCCGGTGGCCCCACCACAGCTGGCGCGAGATGCACCAGTCGTGCAGGTTGTCGACCCAGTCGAAGTACCGCTTCTCCATCTCCTGCGGGTGGATCTTGACCTTCCCGTCGCGGACCGCGTCACCGGCGGCCTTCGCGAGCGGCCCGACCTTGACCCACCACTGCATGGAGAGCCGCGGCTCGATGGTGGTCTTGCAGCGCGAGCAGTGGCCGACGGAGTGGGTGTACGGCCGCTTCTCGGCGACGATCCGGCCCTCGGCGCGCAGCGCGGCGACGATCGCGGAACGGGCCTCCAGACGGTCCAGGCCCTGGAAGGGACCGTGGACGGTGATGACCGCGTGCTCGTCCATGACGGCGATCGACGGGAGGTCGTGCCGCTGGCCGATCTCGAAGTCGTTCGGGTCGTGGGCGGGCGTCACCTTGACCGCGCCGGTGCCGAACGCCGGGTCGACGTGCTCGTCGGCGACGACCGGGATCCGGCGGCCGGTGAGCGGCAGCTCGATCTCGGTGCCGACCAGGTGCTTGTAGCGCTCGTCGTCCGGGTGGACGGCGACGGCCGTGTCGCCGAGCATCGTCTCGGCGCGGGTGGTGGCGACGACGATCTCCGCGTCCCCGGAGCCGTACCGGATGGAGACGAGCTCGCCGTCGTCGTCCTGGTACTCGACCTCGATGTCCGAGATCGCGGTGAGGCAGCGGGGGCACCAGTTGATGATGCGCTCGGCGCGGTAGATCAGCTCGTCGTCGTAGAGCTTCTTGAAGATGGTCTGGACGGCCTTGGACAGGCCCTCGTCCATGGTGAAGCGCTCGCGGGACCAGGCGACGCCGTCGCCGAGGCGGCGCATCTGGCCGGAGATCTGGCCGCCGGACTCGGCCTTCCACTTCCAGACGCGCTCGACGAAGGCCTCACGGCCCAGGTCGTGGCGGGACTTGCCCTCCTTCGCGAGCTCGCGCTCGACGACGTTCTGGGTGGCGATGCCGGCGTGGTCCATGCCCGGCTGCCACAGCGTCTCGTAGCCCTGCATCCGCTTGCGGCGGGTGAGGGCGTCGATCAGCGTGTGCTCGAAGGCGTGGCCCAGGTGGAGCGAACCGGTGACGTTCGGCGGCGGGATGACGATGGTGAACGGCGGCTTGTCGCTCTTCTCGTCGGCCTCGAAGTACCCGCGCTCTACCCAGCGCTCGTACAGCGGCCCCTCTACCTCGGCCGGCGTGTACTGGGTCGGCAATTCGGTGGTGGCTGCTGTCTGCTGCTGAGTGTTCTCGGTCACGGGCCCAGTTTAGGGGTGTCCCGGACGTGTCCAGAAACTCGATTGTTCGGTAACGGTGTGCCCCCCAGCGCTCCGGCGGGGCGGGGCTTCCGACAGGATGTTCGCTACGCATAAACATCCTGTGAGGGGAACCTGTCCATGAGCTACAACCAGCCGGGCCCGTACGGCGGCCAGCCGAACCCCTACGGCCAGCAGCCCGGCCCCTACGGCGGCCAGCCGAACCCCTACGGCCAGCCTCAGGCCCCGCAGCCGGGTTACGGCTACCCGCAGCAGGCCCCGCAGGGCGTCCCGCCGCAGCAGCCCCCGTACGGCTACCCGCAGCAGCAGCCCGCCCCCTACGGCCAGCCGCCCCAGCAGCCCCCGTACGGCGCCCCCCAGGGCCCCGGCGGCTACATGCCCCCGCCGCCGCCCGTCAAGAAGAGCAAGGCCGGCTGGATCATCGGCGGCATCGCGGTGGTGGCGGCGCTGGGCGTGGGCGCGTACTTCGTGTTCGGCGGAGGCGCCGGCGCGGGCAACGGCGCCGTGGCCGATGACACCAAGGGCTACAAGCTGACCGCCCCGGACAGCGTGGGCGAGTACAAGAAGTCCCCGGGCGCCGCGGGCAAGTCCACGACGCTGAACGACGAGCAGAAGGCGCGCGCCGAGGCGCTGGGCGTGAAGAACGCCGCTCAGACCTTCGGCCAGTACAAGAACAGCACCGAGCCGCTCAAGGGCAAGCAGCTCAGCTTCAGCGGTCTGTACGGCGAGATCGCCGACCCGGAGAAGACGATCGACGCCTACTTCGCGAGCATCGGGAAGAACCCCGAGGCCGAGAAGATGGGCATGAAGTACGAACTCGTCGGCAGCGCCGAGACGGTGGAGCCGTCGGGCTTCAAGGGCGCCCTGATGAAGTGCCAGAACGTGAAGATGACCAGCGAGAAGGAGTCGGGCTCGGCGGCGCTCGGCCCCAAGTCGCTGGAGGCCCCGACCTGCATCTGGGCCGACTACTCGACCCTCGGCTCGGTCAACCTGATCGACCTGTCGACCATGATGACCGGCGGTGCCCCGCTGCCGCAGTCCGAGGTCGCCGACCTGGCGGCCAAGCTCTACAACACGTCGCGCAGCAAGGCCTGATCTGACGACCAGCCCCGCCCCCCGCCCGGGGCGGGGGTCCCGGCGGTGGGGCGGGCGGACATGAGCCGCCCGCCACCGCGCTCGAGACCGAAGAGACTCACCGACTACGCGGCCAGCGTGCAGGCCCTGTTCGCGTGGGCGGCCTGGACGCCGATGGCCACAAGGCCGCCGAGACACACGGTGTGCCCGGTCGGCACCTGCGCGCCGTTTCGGCAGGCAGCCTTCACCTTCGGACCGACCACGTACCCGGCGCCACGTAAGTAGCTTTCACACTGGGCAGGCGTCGCCTGTGCGGACGTCGCGGTCGCGACCGGTATCACGATGACGGCGGCAGTCAAGGACGCTGCCGCGAACAGCCGCTGGAGCTTGGTCCCCATCTTGGTCTCCTCTCGGAATGACGCAGACTGATCGTCTGCACCCGAGAACGAGATCATCCGGACAATCGCACGGCAATCGAATGGGGCGACTCTGTCCTGATTCAACTGCCTCTGGCGACGAAAACGCGTGTGCCCCGCCGGAGGCCGACGGGGCACGAACGAGTCCCGGTCTCAGGCCGACTTCTCGTGCCTGCCGTCGTTCTTCACGATGCGCGGGACCAGCGTCGGGTTCACGTTGTCGCGGACCACGTCCGCCGTGATGACCACGCGGGCCACGTCCTTGCGGGACGGGACCTCGTACATCACCGACTGGAGGACCTCCTCCATGATGGCGCGCAGGCCGCGCGCGCCGGTGCCGCGGAGGATGGCCTGGTCGGCGATGGCCTCCAGGGCCGGGCGGTCGAAGTCCAGCTCCACGCCGTCGAGTTCGAAGAGGCGCTGGTACTGCTTCACCAGGGCGTTGCGCGGCTCGACGAGGATCTTCAGGAGGGCTTCGCGGTCCAGGTTGTGGACGGAGGTGATGACGGGGAGGCGGCCGATGAACTCCGGGATCATCCCGAACTTCACCAGGTCCTCCGGCATGACCTCCTGGAACTGGTCGCTCGCCTCGATCTCCCGCTTGGAGCGGATGGTCGCGCCGAAGCCGATGCCCTTGGCGCCGGCCCGCGACTCGATGATCTTCTCCAGGCCGGCGAAGGCGCCGCCCACGATGAAGAGCACGTTCGTCGTGTCGATCTGGATGAACTCCTGGTGCGGGTGCTTCCGGCCGCCCTGCGGCGGGACGGAGGCCGTCGTGCCTTCCAGGATCTTCAGGAGGGCCTGCTGCACGCCCTCGCCGCTCACGTCACGCGTGATCGACGGGTTTTCGCTCTTACGGGCGACCTTGTCGATCTCGTCGATGTAGATGATGCCGGTCTCGGCCTTCTTGACGTCGTAGTCCGCGGCCTGGATCAGCTTGAGCAGGATGTTCTCGACGTCCTCGCCGACATAGCCCGCCTCCGTCAGCGCCGTCGCGTCGGCGATGGCGAACGGCACGTTCAGCATGCGGGCGAGCGTCTGGGCCAGGAGGGTCTTGCCGGACCCCGTGGGGCCGAGCAGCAGGATGTTGGACTTCGCCAGTTCGATGGCGTCGTCCCGGCCCTGCGCGCCGCCGTTCTCGCCGGCCTGGACGCGCTTGTAGTGGTTGTACACCGCGACCGAGAGGGCCTTCTTGGCCGGCTCCTGGCCGACCACGTAGCCCTCCAGGAACTCGTAGATCTCGCGGGGCTTGGGAAGCTCTTCCCAGCGCACCTCGCTCGTCTCCGCGAGCTCCTCTTCGATGATCTCGTTGCAGAGGTCGATGCACTCGTCGCAGATGTACACACCGGGGCCTGCGATGAGCTTCTTCACCTGCTTCTGGCTCTTTCCGCAGAACGAGCACTTGAGCAGATCGCCGCCATCACCGATGCGTGCCACGAGGTGCTTCCCCTTCGCCTGGGAGCGCTTGGTTCAGCGACTCCTGGTGCCTCATATTCGACGGTACCTTGCCGGGCCCCCCGTTCGGGCCCCCCTTGGCCCGGTTGGCATGGACGGGATTCGGCCATGCCCACCGGGACGAGGGAAGGTCGAGCGTCAGGCTGCCGCGGCGGCCGTGCTCTTGCGGGTCGAGATGATCTGGTCGATCAGGCCGTACGCGAGGGCGTCCTCGGCGGTCAGGATCTTGTCGCGCTCGATGTCGTCGCGGATCTTCTCGATCGGGGTCGAGGAGTGCTTGGCCAGCATCTCCTCGAGCTGGCTGCGCATGCGCAGGATCTCGTTGGCCGCGATCTCCAGGTCGGAGAGCTGCTCACGGCCGGTGCCGCCGGACGGCTGGTGGATCAGCACCCGCGCGTTCGGCAGGGCCATCCGCTTGCCGGGGGTGCCGGCGGCGAGCAGCACGGCCGCGGCGGAGGCCGCCTGGCCCATGCAGACCGTCTGGATGTCCGGCTTCACGAACTGCATCGTGTCGTAGATGGCCGTGAGGGCGGTGAAGGAGCCGCCCGGGCTGTTGATGTAGATCGAGATGTCGCGGTCCGGGTCCATCGACTCCAGGCACAGCAGCTGCGCCATGACGTCGTTGGCCGAGGCGTCGTCGATCTGCACGCCGAGGAAGATCACGCGCTCCTCGAAGAGCTTCGCGTACGGGTCGTACTCGCGGATGCCCTGCGAGGTGCGCTCGACGAAGCGCGGCACGACGTAGCGGTTGTCCACCTGCGGGCCGGTGTAAAGGCCGCTCGCGGAGAAGTTCGGGGTCATGGGGCTGTTCACCATCCTGAGGGCGATCGTGGGCTGGGGCTCTGGAACGGGCTGCCGGGGCTCAGGCGCCCGTGCCGCCGCCGCCCGGGACACCCGCGGCGTGGGTGATGATGTCGTCGATGAGGCCGTACTCCTTGGCCTCGTCCGCGGTGAACCAGCGGTCACGGTCGCCGTCGCGGATGATCGTCTCGACGGTCTGGCCGGAGTGGTGCGCGGTGATCTCGGCCATGCGCTTCTTCGTCCGGAGAAGGTACTCGGCCTGGATCTTGATGTCCGAGGCGGTGCCGCCGATGCCGGCGGAGCCCTGGTGCATCAGGATGTCGGTGTTCGGCAGCGCGAAGCGCTTGCCGGGGGTGCCGCCGGTGAGCAGGAACTGGCCCATCGAGGCCGCCATGCCCATACCGATGGTGACGACGTCGTTCGGGATGTACTGCATGGTGTCGTAGACGGCCATGCCGGCCGTCACGGAGCCACCGGGGCTGTTGATGTAGAGGAAGATGTCCTTCTCCGGGTCGGCGGCCAGGAGGAGCATCTGCGCGGTGATCTTGTTGGCGATGTCGTCGTCGACCTGCTGGCCGAGGAAGATGATGCGCTCGCCGAGCAGCCGGTTGTAGACATGGTCGCCGAGGCCGCCACCGATGGACGGCTCACCCGCGGCGTAAGGCTTCAGATTCGTCACGTATCCACCTGCTCGTCTCCGACGGCCCCGGGCCGTCTCGCGTCTCGTTCTGAGGGCAGTGCCCTCGTATTCATGGACCCTAACGCGCAGGTAGGACAACGCCATCCCGGTTCCCGAACTGTTCGCTGGGAGCGCAAGGTAGTTGGGCGCGCATAAACGGGTCACGAAGGGGTTCCCGGAGGGATCCCGGTACGTCCACGGGCCCGGCGCACTGCTGTGCGTCCGGGCCCGTGGCGCGGGGTTCAGCGGGGGGCCTGGGCCTCCCGGTGAGCCTGGTGGGGCTTACTTCTCCTCGGAGACCTCGGCCTCGCCGGTGACGGCCTCGACCGTCTCGGTGGCCTGCTCCTCGTCCTCGTCGGACAGGTCGACCACGTCGCCGTTGGTGTCGACGACCTTGGCGGCCTCGACGACGACCGCGAGGGCCTTGCCGCGGGCGACCTCGCCGACCAGCATCGGCACCTGGCCGCCCTGGACGACGGCCTGGGCGAACTGGTCGGGGGACATGCCGGAGGAGGCGGCGCGGCGCATGAGGTGCTCGGTGAGCTCCTCCTGGTCCACGTTCAGCTTCTCCTGGGAGACCAGCTCGTCGAGCAGGAACTGGGTCTTGATGCCCTTGACCGCCTGCTCCTTGGTCTCGGCCTCGAACTCCTCGACCGTCTTGCCCTGGAACTCCAGGTACTTCTCGAGGGTCAGGCCCATCTGGCCGAGCTGGTGGTGCTCCAGGTTGTGCTTGCGGGTCTGGATCTCGTCCTCGAGCAGCTTCTCGGGAACGGGGATCTCCGCGAGCTCCAGGAACTTCTCCAGGACGCGCTCCTGGGCCTGGGTGGCCTGGTCGAACTGCTTCATGTTCTCGAGGCGCTTGCGGCTGTCGGCCTTGAGCTCGTCGAGGGTGTCGAACTCGGACGCCATCTGCGCGAACTCGTCGTCGAGCTCGGGGAGCTCACGGGCGGCGACGGCGGTGACCTTGACGGTGACCTCGGCCTCCTTGCCCGCGGCGGAGCCGCCCTTCAGCTCGGAGGTGAAGGTGGCCTCGCCGCCGGCCTCCAGGCCGGTGACGGCGGCGTCGATGCCGTCGAGCAGCTCGCCGGAGCCGATGGTGTACGAGACGCCGTTGGCGATGCCGTCGGGGAGGACCTCGCCCTCGACCTTGGCCTCGAGGTCGATGGTGACGACGTCACCCTCGGCGGCGGCGCGCTCGACCGGGTTGGTGGAGGCGAAGCGCTCGCGCAGCTGCTCCACGGACTTCTCGACGTCCTCGTCGGTGACCTCGACCGCGTCGACCTCGACCTCGATGCCGGAGTAGTCCGGGATCTCGATGGCCGGGCGGATGTCGACCTCGGCGGTGAAGGCCAGCAGCTCGCCGTCCTTCAGCTCGGTGATGTCGACCTCGGGCTGGCCCAGCGGGTTGACCTCCGCCTCGTTGACCGCCTCGGTGTACAGCTTCGGGAGCGCGTCGTTGACGGCCTCCTCGAGGACGGCACCGCGGCCGAAGCGCTGGTCGATGACGCGCGCGGGGATCTTGCCCTTGCGGAAGCCCTTGACCGTGACCTGCTGGTTGATCTTCTTGTACGCCGCGTCGAGGCTGTCCTTGAGCTCCTCGAAGGGCACCTCGACAGTGAGCCGAACCCGGGTCGGGTTCAGGGTCTCCACGGCGCTCTTCACGGTTCGGTCTCCTTGTGGCTGATTCCTGGTTTCCGGCGGCGCCGCCCGTGGCGGTTCCGGCCGATCGGCCCGGTCAGAGAGACACACGGGCACGCAGCTTGCATAGTAACCGCAAGCGGCTTGCGCCCCACAACGTGATCTTGGCTGGTCGGGGTGGCGGGATTTGAACCCACGGCCTTCCGCTCCCAAAGCGGACGCGCTACCAAGCTGCGCCACACCCCGTCGGTGCGACACGTAGGGTACATGGACGGGGACGGTGCGACGCCCCCTCTTTCCGAGGGGCGTGCGAGCACCCGCCAGGACCGGCTACGATGGCGTCCGTGCCGCGGCCCTGGCCTGCGGCGCACTGCTGTGCGGGCGTAGCTCAATGGTAGAGCACTAGTCTTCCAAACTAGCTACGCGGGTTCGATTCCCGTCGCCCGCTCTGTTCGGCCCGGGGCCGGGCCGGAGACGCGTTCTCCGGCCCGGCCCCGAGTCGTTCCCGGGCCCCTCATGCCGGGCCTTTCGTACCTTTTGCAGGGATCTTCGAGGGGCCGGAGAATGGGCCGCGGAGGCACTCATGACGGACCTGAAGTTCGAGCAGAAGCGCTCGTTGTCCCGTGTCGAGGCGGCCGATCAGCTCGCGGCGCTCGCCGACGCCCTCAGGAAGGGCGGAGACGCGGAGCTGGAACTGGGCGCGGGAACGCTGAGCCTGCGCATCCCGGACGAGCTGCGCGGTGAGCTGGAGTTCGAGGTCGACGACGGGGAGGTCGAGCTGGAGATCGAGTTCACGTGGTCGACGGCCCGGGGCTCGACGAAGGCGACGGCCCCCACGGACGGGACCGCGAAGACGGCCACGAAGGCTTCTCGGGGCCGTAAGCGCGCCGCGGCCAAGCCGGCGTGACCGCGAGCAGGGCACTCAGAACTTGATGGAGCCGATCGTCTGCGTTATCGAGTCCAGGAAGCGCTGGATGTCGTCGGCCATGCCCGTGGAGGCGAGGAAGAAGCCGAAGAGGACCGCGACGACGGCCGGACCGGCCTTCAGGTTTCCGCCACGGATCAGCACCACCAGGATGATCGCCAAAAGCAGCACCACGGACAGTGAAATGGCCACAACTGATCACACCCTCGGTCGGTCCCGCCCTTGCCGCCGGGGAGCGCACGTCACAGAACACCCCCGCCGCATCTATCGTGCCACCAACTTCCTGCCCAGCGCGGCCGGGTGACGAATCGTCGACGTAAGGATCCAGCCAACGTGACGAAATCCGTCTTGATCATTTCCCTGTGGCCTGATCATTTCCCTGTGTGAGTCCCAACGGGGTTCCCTGTGTGAGTCCCAACAGGGACCGCATCCGGGCGTATTTGGCCGTCAGCCGCTCCCCCGTCGCCGGGTCGAGCGCGGCGAGGCGGGCCGGGTCGGCGTTGTGCGCGAGGTCGGACTCCTTGACCAGCAGGGCGCCCGGAGTGGCCAGAATGCGACGGGCGTAGTCCTCCGGCGGCTCACCGGTCCGCTTGGTGAGGGCGCGCACCATCGCCTTGACCTCGTCCGGCAGCGCGGCGTCCGCCAGCCACCGCTCGGACAGGGCGTCGTCCTCGACGGCGTCGTGCAGCCACCCGGCCGCGATCTGCGCCTCGCTCCCGCCCCGGGACCGCACGCCCTCGGCGACGGCGCGCAGGTGCTCCGCGTACGGCCGGCCCGCCTTGTCGGTCTGCCCGGCGTGGGCGGCGACGGCGACGGCCTCGACCTCGGCCAGGGTGAGGTACGGGCGCGGGCCGGGGTGCGGGGTCTCGGTCACGGCGGCTACCCCTTGCGGCTGATCAGGAGGAGGGCACGGTCGTCGTTGACGTCCTTGGCGCAGGCTTCGATGAGGTGCCAGGCGGCGCCCTCGAAGCCGGCGGTGATGTGGCGGTCGGCCTCGCCGGTGAGGCGGTCGATGCCCTCGGCGATGTCGCGGTCGGCGCTCTCGACGAGGCCGTCGGTGAAGAGCATCAGGACGTCGCCGGGGCGCAGGGCGCCCTTGACCGGGTGGAACTCGGCACCGTCGTACACGCCGAGGAGCGGCCCTTCGGCGGCCTTCTCCTCCCAGCGGCCGGTGCCCGCGTGGAGCTGGAGCGCGGGCAGATGGCCGGCGGAGAGCAGCTCGTAGTCGCCGGACTCCAGGTCGAGGACCAGGTGGACGGAGGTGGCGAAGCCCTCGTCCCAGTCCTGGCGCAGCAGGTAGCCGTTGGCGGCGGGCAGGAAGCCGTGCGGCGGCAGCGAGCCGAGGAGGCCGCCGAAGGCGCCGGAGAGGAGCAGCGCGCGGGAGCCCGCGTCCATGCCCTTGCCGGAGACGTCGGTGAGCACGACCTCCAGGGTGCGTCCGCCGTTGGTGCGGGCGGCGACGACGAAGTCGCCGGAGAAGGACTGGCCGCCGGCCGGGCGCAGGGCCATCTCGCGGTGCCAGCCGGCCGGGAGGCGGGGCAGCGCGCTCTGCACGCGGATGCGTTCGCGCAGGTCGAAGAGCATGGTGCCGCCGCGTCGCCAGGGCACGCCGACACGGGCCCGGAACTGGGCGATGAGCAGCCCGAACAGACCGCAGGCCGCGACGACCAGGACGGTGCCGGGGGTGACCCGGGCCGGGCCCTCGGTGTACGGGCCGAGGACCAGCGACTCGACGATGAGCGCGCCGGCGGCGGCCGCGTACAGGCCGAGGAGGCTGGCGGGGCGCAGCAGCAGCCCGCCGGCGACGATCGGCAGGACGAGGGCGACCGGCGAGCACCAGACGGGGTTGGTGACGGTGCCGACGGCGATGGCGGGGACCGTGAGGAGGAGCCCGGCCATCGCGATCCAGTCGGAGCCGTCTCCGCGGAAGTAGTCGACTCCGCTCCGGCGCAGCGCGACGCGGGCCCGGCGGGCGCTCCTGCGCATCCGGGCCGCGTACGAGTCGAGTACTCCGCGACGTCCCATTGGCCTGGACCCTATCCACACGGTCGGAGCTCGTGCAGGGGGACCCAGGTGACAAGCTGTGTGAAATCGGGTCGCGTCGGGGCGCGGGGCGCTGATATCGATGGCATATGACGACGGAACTGCGGGTGCTCGACCCCGCCGAATGGGACAACTGGTACGCCGTGCTCGAGCTGGCGTTCGGTGGCGTTCCGGAATCGGACGAGGAGCGCAAGCTCTGGCAGGAGCTGACCGAGCACGAGCGCTCCATCGGCGCGTGGGACGGCGACCGCTGTGTCGGTACGGCGGGCGCGTTCTCCTTCCGCCTCTCGGTCCCGGGCGGGAACGTGGTGCCGGCGGCGGGCGTCACCATGGTGAGCGTGGCGGGGACGCACCGGCGGCGCGGGATCCTCACGTCGATGATGCGGCGCCAGCTGGAGGACGTACGGAGCTGGGGCGAGCCGCTGGCGATCCTGACGGCTTCGGAGCCGGTGATCTACGGGCGGTTCGGGTACGGCGCGGCGACGTACGCGGTGCACACGACGATCGACACGACCCGGGTGCGGCTGACGATGCCGGAGGGCACGGACGAGGTCTCGCTGCGGGTGACGACGCCGACGGAGGCACTCGACGCGACCGAGGCGGTGTACGCGCGTCTGGTCACCGGCCGGCCCGGGATGCTGGAGCGCCGCCCCGGCTGGGAGCGGGTGGCGGTGCTCGACCCGCCCGCCGACCGGGAGGGCGCTTCGCCGCGGATGTGCGTGCTGGCGGAGCGGGACGGGGAGGTCGTCGGCTACGCGCACTACGCGATCAAGCCGGACTGGTCCTTCGCGGGCTCCGACGGCTCCGTCTCGGTGCACCAGCTGGCCGGCCTCGACCCGGTGGCGGAGGCGGCGCTGTGGCGGTTCCTGTGCTCGGTGGACCTGACCGCGCGGGTGAAGGTGCGCAGCAGGCCGGTGGACGACGCCTGGCAGCACCTGGTGACGGACGTCCGGCGCTGCGAGCCGACCCTCCGGGAGATCCTCTTCGTCCGGCTGGTGGACGTGGGCGCGGCGCTCGCGGCGCGGACGTACCAGACGCCGGTGGACGTGGTGTTCGAGGTCGAGGACGCGTTCTGCCCTTGGAACGAGGGGCGTTGGCGGCTGACGGGGGACGCGTCGGGCGCGAGCTGTGTCCGTACGGGCGAGCCGGCGGACCTCTCCTTGTCCGTACGGGAGTTGGGCGCGGCCTACCTGGGCGGTGTCTCGCTGCTGTCGCTCGCCGCGGCCGGGCGCGTCCGCGAGGTGCGCGCGGGAGCGCTGGCGGCGGCTTCCGTGGCGTTCGGGTCCCCGGTGGCGCCGTGGCTGCCGCACAGTTTCTGACCGGAGGCCGGACACCCCTCTAGGACTGCTGGCAGCCCGGGCACCAGAAGAGGTTGCGGTGGGCGAGGTCCGCCGTGCGGATCGCGGTGCCGCAGACGTGGCAGGGCAGGTGGGCGCGGCGGTAGACGTAGACCTCGCCGCCGTGGTCGTCGACGCGCGGCGGGCGGCCCATCGCCTCGGGCGTGTGCTCGGGGCGGACGGTGTCGATGCGGTTCAGGCGCACGCCCTCGCGCATCAGCGCGACGAGGTCGTCCCAGATCGCGCGCCATTCCCGCTCGGTCAGGTCCCTGCCCGCGCGGTACGGGTCGATGCCGTGCCGGAAGAGGACCTCGGCGCGGTAGACGTTGCCGACGCCCGCGACGATCTTCTGGTCCATGAGGAGCGCGGCGATCGTGGTGCGGGACCTCGAGACGCGGTGCCAGGCGCGGGCCGGGTCGTCGCCGTCCCTCAGGGGGTCGGGGCCGAGCCGGTCGTGTACGGCCCGCTTCTCGGCGTCGGTGATCAGCTCGCAGGCCGTCGGGCCGCGCAGGTCGACGTACGACTCCGGGTTGGCGAGGCGCAGCCGGACCGTGTCCGTGGGCGGCGGCGCGGGGGCGTCGCCGAAGGTGACCTTGCCGAAGAGGCCGAGGTGGACATGGACCCATTCCTCGCCGGGGAAGCCGAGGAAGAGGTGCTTGCCGTGGGCCTCGGTGCGGGCGAGCACCGTGCCGTCGAGGAGCGCCGCGGAGTCGGCGAACTTGCCCTGCGGGCTGGAGACGCGCACAGGCCGGCCGCCGAACCGTTCCCGGCAGTCGGCGGCCAGCCGGTGGATGGTGTGCCCTTCGGGCATCAGGCGGTGGGCTCCTGCGGGTGGTGGGCCGGGATGGGCGGGAGCTCGCCGGTGGTCTCGTACGCGCTGAGCATGTCGATGCGGCGGGTGTGGCGCTCGTCGCCGGAGTACGGGGTGCTCAGGAAGATCTCGACGAACTTGGTCGCCTCTTCCTCCGAGTGCATGCGGGCGCCGACGGCGACCACGTTGGCGTTGTTGTGCTCGCGGCCGAGGGCGGCGGTCTGCTCGCTCCAGGCGAGGGCGGCACGGACGCCCTTGACCTTGTTGGCGGCGATCTGCTCGCCGTTGCCGGAGCCGCCGATCACGATGCCGAGGCTGCCCTCGTCGGCGGCCGTCTTCTCGGCGGCGCGCAGGCAGAACGGCGGGTAGTCGTCCTGGGCGTCGTAGATGTGGGGACCGCAGTCGACGGGCTCGTGGCCGTGGGCCTTCAGCCACTCGACGAGGTGGTTCTTGAGTTCGTAGCCGGCATGGTCGGAGCCGAGGTAGACGCGCATGGGTCCGAGTGTGGCACGGGCGGAGCCGGGTAGCGGTCATCGGGGTCGGGACGTCGGTCCCGGGCGCCGGGGACCTTCGTCCCGGCTGGTCCGGACCTTATGTCCTGAATCACGATCCGGAATCAGCTCTTCCGTACTCCCCGGTCACCCGGTTTCATTGCTCCAGCTCGCGACCCGAGCATGCCCCCATACCGAAGGAAGCGTTCATGAACACGCAGCCGACCCTGGCGAAGGAAGGCGGCACCACCGGAAACCCCGGTGAAGTCCAGCCCGACGGCACCAACGGCCTCAAGGCCGGGCTGAAGAACCGCCACCTGTCGATGATCGCCATCGGCGGTGTCATCGGCGCCGGTCTCTTCGTCGGTTCCGGCTCCGGCATCGCCGCGGCCGGCCCCGCCATCCTCCTCTCCTACGCGCTCGTCGGCGCGATGGTCGTCTTCGTGATGCGGATGCTCGGCGAGATGGCCGCCGCCCGCCCCTCCTCCGGCTCCTTCTCCGCCTACGCCGACCAGGCGCTCGGCCGCTGGGCCGGCTTCACCATCGGCTGGCTGTACTGGTTCTTCTGGGTGGTCGTCCTCGCCGTCGAGGCGACCGCGGGAGCGGTGATCCTGGAGAGCTGGATCCCGGCCGTGCCGCAGTGGGCCTGGGCGCTCATCGTGATGGTGGTGCTCACCGCGACCAACCTCGGCTCCGTCGCCTCGTACGGCGAGTTCGAGTTCTGGTTCGCCGGCATCAAGGTCGTCGCCATCGCGGCCTTCGTCGTCATCGGCTTCCTCGCCGTCTTCGGCGTGCTGCCGGGCTCGGACAACCCGGGCGCGGGCCTCGCGCACCTCACCGACGCCGGGGGCTTCTTCCCGATGGGCGCGGGCGCGATCCTCACCGGCGTGCTGATGGTCGTCTTCTCCTTCATGGGCAGCGAGATCGTCACCCTGGCCGCCGGCGAGTCCGAGGACCCGCAGCGCGCCGTCACCAAGGCCACCAACAGCGTGATCTGGCGGATCGGCGTCTTCTACCTGGGTTCGATCTTCGTCGTCCTCACCCTGCTGCCGTGGAACGACAAGTCGATCGTCGAGAAGGGCTCGTACGTCGCCGCCCTCGACTCCATCGGCATCCCGGCCGCCGGCCAGATCATGAACGTGATCGTCCTGACCGCCGTGCTGTCCTGCCTGAACTCGGGCCTCTACACCGCCTCCCGCATGGCCTTCTCGCTCGGCCAGCGCGGTGACGCGCCCAAGGCCTTCGCCCGCACCAACGCCAAGGGCGTGCCGGTCGCGGCGATCCTCGCCTCCGTCGTCTTCGGCTTCGTGGCGGTCTTCTTCAACTACTGGCGGCCGGACGACGTCTTCGCCTTCCTGCTCAACTCCTCCGGTGCGGTCGCGCTCTTCGTGTGGCTGGTCATCTGCCTGACCCAGCTGCGGATGCGCAAGATCATCCTGCGCGAGTCCCCGGAGAAGCTGGTCGTGAAGATGTGGCTCTTCCCGTACCTGACCTGGGCCACCGCCGCCATGATCGTCTTCGTCCTGGGCTACATGGTCTACGACGGCGGCAGCAACCGCGAGCAGGTCGTGCTCTCGCTGCTGGTCGCGGCGCTGGTCCTCGCCATCGGCATCGTGAAGGACCGGTTCCGGAAGCCCGCGGAGCTCCCGGAGCCCTCCGACAGGATCTGAATCCATACCTGACGGAAGCTGTCAGGTATCCGCGAAAGGCTCTCCGTACACCGACCACCTCGGGAACGGAGAGCCTTTCCATGTCCGCGTACGACCAGTTCACCGGCTTCCAGACCGCCTTCCCCGTGCGCCCCGAGCGGCTCGTCGAGGCCACCGGCCCCGACGACGTCCGCGCCGCCGTCCGGTACGCGGCCGGGCACGGCCTCACCGTCGCCGTGCAGTCCACCGGGCACGGGCGCGGCGGGCCCGTCGAGGGCGGGCTGCTCGTCGACACCCGGCGGATGGACGAGGTCGCGGTCGACCCGGTGGCACGCACCGCGCGGATCGGCGCCGGGGCCCGCTGGGGCCGGGTCGTGGCGGCCGCCGCGCCGCACGGGCTCGCGCCGCTCAACGGCTCCTCGCCCGGCGTCGGCGTGGTCGGCTACCTCCTCGGCGGCGGTCTGGGCATCCTCGGCCGTACGTACGGCTGGGCCGCCGACCACGTCCGCTCGCTCGACCTGGTGACGGCGGACGGCGAGCTGCGGCACCTGACGCCGGGCGACGCGGCGTTCGAGGCGGTGCTCGGCGGCGGTCACGGGCTCGGCGTGGTCACCGCCGTCGAGACCGGCCTGGTGCCGGTCGCCCGCCTCTACGGCGGCTCGCTCGCCTTCGACGGTGCCGTGGTCGAGCCGGGCCGGGTGCTGCGGGCCTACACGGAGTGGGCCTCGGGCGTGCCCGAGGCGCTGACCTCCTCGCTCGCCGCGCTGGTCTACCCGGACGTCCCGGCCCTGCCTCCGCACCTGCGCGGCCGGTACGTGCTGTCGGTGCGGGTCGCCTTCACCGGCGACGCGGCGGACGGCGAGCGGCTGGTGGCGCCGCTGCGGGAGCTGGGGCCCGCGCTCTCCGACTCGCTGCGGGAGCTCCCGTACGCCGAGAGCCACACCATCCACGCGGACCCGGACTTCCCGCACGCCTACTGGGGCGACGGGATCCTCCTCGACGCGATGGACGAGCAGGCGCCGGCCCAGGTCCTCGACCTGACCGGGCCGAAGGCCGACCGGATGGCGGTCGTACAGCTCAACCACCTGGGCGGGGCGCTCGCCGCGGAGCCGGCGACGCCGAACTCCGTGCCGTACCGCGAGGCGGGCTGGCTCGTGCGGGCCCTGTACCCGCTCGACGAGGCCGGTCCGGCACCGGTACGGGAGCTCCACGCGCGCGTGGAGCGGGCGCTCGCACCGCGCACGCTGGGGCGCGCGGCCAACTTCGTCTTCGGCGACGGGGAGCGGACGGACGGCCTGTACGACTCCGCGACGGCGAAGAGGCTCGCCGCGGTCAAGTCGGAACTCGACCCGGCGGGCCTCTTCGGGCCCTTCGGGAAGCGGTGAGCGCGTGAGCGCGGGCCTTGGGCGGCGCGGCACTCGGCAGCCCCGGCCCTCAGCGGCTCCGCCGCTTGCGCGGCTCAGCCCTTGTGGCCGAGCAGCTTCCAGGCGGTCGGCAGGGCGCCCATCGCCAGCGCGGCCTTGAGGGCGTCGCCGATGAGGAACGGAGTCAGGCCCGCGGCGACGGCCTGGCCGAAGGACATGCCGGTGGCGAGGGCCAGGTACGGCACGCCGACCGCGTAGATGACCGCCGAGCCGAGCACCATCGTGCCGGCCGTGCGGAGCACCGAGCGGTCGGCGCCGCGGCGGGCGAGGGCGCCGACGACGGTCGCGGCGAGCAGCATGCCGAGGATGTAGCCGAAGGACGGCATGGACCAGCCGGAGGTGGCCTGGGCGAACCACGGCACGCCCGCCATGCCGGCGACGGCGTACAGGGCGAGGGCGAGGAAACCGCGGCGGGCGCCGAGCGAGGTGCCGACGAGGAGGGCGGCGAAGGTCTGGCCGGAGACCGGGACCGGGGAGCCCGGGACGGGCACGGACAGCTGGGCGGCGAGGCCGGTGAGCGCGGCGCCGCCGACGACCAGCGCGAGGTCGCGGACGCGGCTCGACGGGATCAGGTCGGCGAGGACCGTCCCGGAGCGGAGGGAACGGACGGGGGCGGCGGCGGTGCTCATCGGTACTCCGCGGAACGAGGGGACAGGGGGACGGCTCGACCGTATGCCAGGAGTGAACGGCCGATCACCATCAGCCGCCCACAAAGCGGAGGTTGAGCGCTTCGTGGAGATCAGACAAAGCCCGTCGTTCATGCCTCCCGCCACGTGACGCTTGTCACTGGGCACTCTCGCCCAGTGGTCCCTTTTGCGCCAGGAGACGGTCACCGGAGAGACTGTGGAGTCCCCATAAACCGTCCGAGAGCACGAGCCCCCACATGCACGACGCCCCGCCCGCCCCTCCGTCCTCCCTCGCCCCGGAACCCGAGCCGCTCTCCCACGGGCTGAAGCAGCGTCATCTGACGATGCTGGGGCTCGGCGGGGTGATCGGCGCCGGGCTCTTCGTCGGCTCGGGCGCGGGCATCGCGGTGGCGGGGCCCGGGATCGTCGTCTCGTATCTGCTCGCCGGCGCGCTCGCGATGCTGGTGATGCGGATGCTGGGCGAGATGTCGGCGGCGATGCCGGCGTCCGGTGCCTTCTCGGTGCACGCGGAGCGGGCGCTCGGCCGCTGGGCGGGCTTCTCGGTGGGCTGGCTGTACTGGTTCCTGCTGGTGGTGGTGCTCGCGGTGGAGGCGACGGGCGCGGCGCGGATCGCGCACGGCTGGGTGCCGGGCGTGCCGCAGTGGGCCTGGGTGCTCGTCTTCATGCTGGTGTTCACGGCGGCCAATCTGGCGGCGGTGAAGAACTTCGGCGAGTTCGAGTTCTGGTTCGCGGCGCTGAAGGTCGGCGCGATCGTGCTCTTCCTGGTGCTCGGTGTGCTGGCGATCGTCGGCCGGCTGCCCGACACCGACCCGGTGGGACTGACCAATCTGACGGGCCAGGGCGGCTTCCTGCCCAACGGCTGGGCAGGGGTCGTCTCCGGCGTGCTCGCCGTGGTCTTCGCCTTCGGCGGCCTGGAGGTCGTGACGATCGCGGCGGCCGAGTCGGACGACCCGGCGCGCAACGTCGCGCGGGCGGTGCGCAGCGCCGTGTGGCGCATCCTCTTCTTCTACGTGGGCTCGATGCTGGTGATCGTGACCCTGCTGCCGTGGACCGCGATGCAGCCGGGCGAGTCGCCGTACGTGGCGGTGCTGGACGCGATCGGGGTGCCGGCGGCCGGTCAGATCATGAACGTGGTGGTGTTCGTGGCGCTGCTCTCGGCGCTGAACGCCAATCTGTACGGCTCCTCGCGGATGGTGTTCTCGCTGGCCGAGCGCGGTGAGGCGCCGAAGGGACTGCTCAGGGTGTCGGGCGGCGGGGTGCCGCGGCGGGCGGTGCTGGCGTCGGTGGCCTTCGGCTTCGTCTCCGTACTGCTGAATCTGAAGTGGCCGGATTCGGTCTTCCTCTACATGCTGAACGCGGTCGGCGCGGTGCTGCTGTTCGTGTGGGCGCTGATCGCGGTGTCCCAGCTGCGGCTGCGGCGCCGGATCGAGCGGGAGGCGCCGGAGACGCTGTCGCTGCGGATGTGGGGCTTCCCGTGGCTGACCTGGGTGGCGCTCGCGGCGATGGCGGCGGTGCTCGTGCTGATGCTGGTGGACGACGCGGCCCGGCCGCAGGTGCTGTGGTCGGCCGGGGCGACGGCGGCGGTGCTGGTCGTGGCATGGGGGCGGGAGCTGCGCGGTTCCTCCACGAAGCGGAGCTGAACCTTCACCTTGTGTGAAGCTCGTGCCCGTATAGCGGACATCTGTTCCCTGTGAGCGGTGCGGGCCCACAGACTGTGGGCCACCTCCCCGTCTCACCTCATGAACAGGTTCGCCCATGTCCCGGACCACCGCGCCCGCGCCGGCCGACCGCAAGGACGGCGCGAGCGCTCCTGCCGGGGGCCTGTCCCACGGCCTCAAGCAGCGCCATCTCTCGATGATCGCCCTCGGTGGCGTCATCGGCGCCGGCCTCTTCGTCGGCTCCGGTGCCGGCATCGCCGCGGCCGGCCCGTCGATCGTCCTCGCGTACGCGATCTCCGGTGTGCTCGTCATGCTGGTGATGCGGATGCTGGGCGAGATGTCGGCGGCGAACCCGGCCTCGGGCTCCTTCTCCGTCCACGCCGAGCGGGCCTTCGGCCCGTGGGCCGGCTTCACCGCCGGCTGGGCCTTCTGGTTCCTGCTGTGCGTGGCCGTCGGCCTGGAGGGCATCGGCGCCGCGAAGATCATGACGGGCTGGTTCCCGGGAACCGCGGAGTGGGCCTGGGTGGCCCTCTTCATGGTGGTGTTCTGCGGCACGAACCTGGCGGCGGTGAAGAACTTCGGCGAGTTCGAGTTCTGGTTCGCCGCGCTGAAGGTCGGCGCGATCGTCCTCTTCCTCGGCATCGGCGTGCTCGCCATCGTCGGCGTGCTGCCGGGCACGGACGCCCCCGGCGCGGCGAACCTCTCCGGGGACGGCGGCTTCTTCCCGCACGGCTCGGAAGGCCTGATCGTCGGTCTGCTCGCCTCGGTCTTCGCGTACGGCGGTCTGGAGACCGTCACCATCGCCGCGGCCGAGTCCGAACACCCGGTGCAGGGCGTCGCCAAGGCCGTCCGCACGGCGATGTGGCGCATCGCGCTCTTCTACATCGGCTCGATGGCGGTCATCGTGACCCTGGTGCCGTGGGACGACAAGGCGGTCGTCGAGAAGGGCCCGTACGTCGCGGCGCTCGACCACCTGGGCATCCCGGCCGCCGGCCAGATCATGAACGTGGTGGTCCTGGTCGCCCTGCTCTCGGCGATGAACGCCAACATCTACGGCGCCTCCCGCATGGCCGGCTCGCTGGTCGCCCGCGGCCAGGGCCCGCAGGCGCTCGGCCGCACCTTCGGCGGCGTGCCGCGCCCGGCGGTCCTCGTCTCCTCGGTCGTCGGCTTCGGCTGCGTGCTGCTGAGCTACTGGTCGCCGGACAAGGCCTTCATCTGGCTGCTCAACACCATCGGCGCGATCATCCTCGTCGTCTGGTTCTTCATCGCGGCCTCCCAGCTGGTGCTGCGCCGCCGCACCGAGCGCGAGGCGCCCGAGAAGCTGGTCGTGAAGATGTGGCTGTTCCCGGCCCTGACCTGGGTGGCGCTGGCCGGCATGGCGGCGGTCTTCTTCCTGATGGCCCGTGAGGAGGGCACCCGGATCCAGCTCTACTCGACGGGCGGCCTGACGCTGGTGCTCGCGCTGGTCGGCTTCGCCCTGCAGAAGTCCCGCGGGACGGCGGCCGCCCCGACGAACGACCCGGCCCCCGAAGAGGCCTGACCGCCCCCCTTCCCTGCGACGAGGCCCCGCCGAGCGACCGCTCGGCGGGGCCTCGTCGTGTCCGCGCCCGTCCTAGGACCAACGACTGATCAACTTCTCTCGCACCTACTGCTAACCTGCACTTGCATAGAGGTTGCAATAAGCAGTCGGTCGAAGGGCTAGGGCTCGGCACATGGCGATCTACACACTTCCGGAGCTGCCGTACGACTACGCGGCGCTGGAGCCGGTGATCAACCCGCAGATCATCGAGCTGCACCACGACAAGCACCACGCGGCCTACGTGAAGGGTGCGAACGACACGCTGGAGCAGCTGGAGGAGGCGCGCGACAAGGAGGAGTGGGGAAGCATCAACGGGCTGGAGAAGAGCCTGGCCTTCCACCTCTCCGGGCACATCCTGCACAGCATCTACTGGAACAACATGAACAGCCCGAAGGACGGAGGCGGCGGTGAGCCGCTGGCCGCCGACGGGGTCGGCGAGCTCGCCGACGCGATCACCGAGTCCTTCGGCTCCTTCGCCAGGTTCAAGGCCCAGCTCACCAAGGCCGCCGCGACCACCCAGGGCTCCGGCTGGGGCGTCCTCGCGTACGAGCCGATCAGCGGCCGGCTGATCGTCGAGCAGGTCTACGACCACCAGGGCAACGTCGGCCAGGGCTCGGTCCCGGTCCTCGTCTTCGACGCCTGGGAG
Source organism: Streptomyces sp. NPDC127114 (assembly GCF_042677525.1). NCBI lineage: Bacteria > Bacillati > Actinomycetota > Actinomycetes > Kitasatosporales > Streptomycetaceae > Streptomyces > Streptomyces sp. NPDC127114. The sequence continues at coordinate 145,375 of NZ_JBHXTJ010000007.1, read as the reverse complement.
CACGCCTTCTACCTGCAGTACAAGAACCAGAAGGTCGACTTCATCGAGGCCATGTGGCAGGTCGTCAACTGGCAGGACGTGCAGAAGCGCTACGCCGACGCGAAGGGACGCACCCCGCTGATCGGCATCTGACGGACTCCTGCTCGTGATCGTCTTCTCAACCTTCACCGGGCAGGCGGAAAGAGGACGGCCCCCGCGGTACCCCCTCTGGGGGCGAACCGCGGGGGCCGTCCGCATGTGCGGACGCGGGCCTACTCGAAGCTCGGCGCCGCCGTCCGGGTGCGCTTGATCTCGTAGAAGCCCGGCGTCGACGCGACGAGCAGGGTGCCGTCCCACAGCCGGGCGGCGGCCTCGCCGCGCGGGGTCGGCGTGACGACCGGGCCGAAGAAGGCGACCTCGGCGCCGTCCGCGCCGGGGACGGAGATCACCGGGGTGCCGACGTCCTGGCCGACCTTGTCGATGCCCTCCTTGTGGGAGGCGCGCAGCTCGGCGTCGTACGTGTCCTTGTCCGCGTAGTCGACGAGCTCGGCCGGCAGGCCGACGTCGGCGAGCGCGGCGGCGATGGCCTCGCGGGTCGGGCCCTCGCCGTCGTTGTGGAAGCGGGTGCCGAGCGCCGTGTAGAGCTTGCCGACGACCTCGTCACCGTGCAGCTGCTGGGCGGCGACCACCACGCGCACCGGGCCCCAGGCCTTGGTCTCGAGCATCTCCCGGTACTCCGGCGGCACCTCGTCCAGACGGTTCTCGTTGAGCACCGCCAGGCTCATCACCTTCCAGCGCACGTCGACCGGGCGCACCTTCTCGACCTCCAGCATCCAGCGGGACGTCATCCAGGCCCACGGGCACAGCGGGTCGAAGAAGAACTCGGCGGTGGTCCTGCTCTCGGACATGTGACTCCTCGGAAAGGGCCTCGGAACGGGCGGGGAAACGTGCTCGGCAAGGTGTTGCGCCGAAAAGCGGCAACGCCGGGGAGCGCGGCGGCATTCCCGTGTACCCCGCGTCAGTGGCACATGGCAGGATCGGTGCTGTTTCGATGGCGTCACGAAGGAGTGCCCCGTGCCCGGTGAGAATCTGTCCCGCGACGAGGCCCGCGAGCGGGCCGAGCTGCTGTCCGTCGACGGGTACGAGGTCTACCTCGACCTGCGGTCGGCGGTCGGCGAGTCCGGGGAGGGCGTGCGCACCTTCCGCTCGGTGACCACGCTGCGCTTCCGCCGCACGGGCACCGGCGACGCCACCTTCGTCGACCTGGTCGCCCCTTCGGTGAACGCGGTCACGCTCAACGGCCGCGCGCTCGACCCCGCGGTCGTCTTCGACGGCTCACGGATCGCCGTCGACGGCCTCGCCGACGAGAACGTGCTGGTCGTCGACGCCCAGTGCGCCTACAGCCGCACCGGCGAGGGCATGCACCGCTTCGTCGACCCGGAGGACGGCGAGGTCTACCTCTACACGCAGTACGAGCCGGCCGACGCCCGCCGCGTCTTCGCCAACTTCGAGCAGCCCGACCTCAAGGCCCCGTACCGCTTCGAGGTGGACGCCCCCGAGGGCTGGACGGTCTGGTCGAACGGCGCCGGCGAGCAGGACGCCGAGGGGCGCTGGCGGTTCGCCGAGACAGCGCCGATCTCCACGTACATCACGTGCGTCGTCGCCGGGCCGTACCACTACGTGACGGACACCTACAAGCGGGTCTCCGCCGACGGCACCGAGCTCGTGATCCCGCTGGGCGCGATGTGCCGCAAGGGCCTCGCGAAGCACTTCGACGCGGACGACGTCTTCCTGATCACGAAGCAGGGCTTCGACTTCTTCCACGACAACTTCGACTTCCCGTATCCGTTCGGGAAGTACGACCAGGCCTTCGTGCCCGAGTACAACCTCGGCGCCATGGAGAACCCGGGCATGGTCACCTTCCGCGAGGAGTACATCTACCGCGGCAAGGTGACGCAGGCGGCGTACGAGCGCCGGGCCAACGTGATCCTGCACGAGATGGCCCACATGTGGTTCGGCGACCTGGTCACCATGGTGTGGTGGGACGACCTGTGGCTGAAGGAGTCCTTCGCCGACTTCATGGGCTCCTTCTCGCTCGCCGAGGCGACCCGCTTCACCAACAGCTGGGTGACCTTCGCCAACAACCGCAAGGCCTGGGCGTACCGAGCCGACCAGCTGCCGTCCACCCACCCGATCACGGCCGACATCCGTGACCTGGAGGACGCCAAGCTCAACTTCGACGGCATCACCTACGCCAAGGGCGCGTCGGTCCTGAAGCAGCTCGTGGCGTACGCGGGCCGGGACGCGTTCCTCGAGGGCGCGCGCCGCTACTTCAAGCGCCACGCGTACGGCAACACGCGCCTCGCGGACCTGCTGACCGTCCTGGAGGAGACCTCCGGCCGGGACATGAAGGCCTGGGCGAAGTCCTGGCTGCAGACCTCCGGCGTCAACACCCTGACGCCGGTCGTCACGTACGACGCCGAGGGCCGGATCACCGAGCTCGCCGTCCTCCAGGAGGGCGGAGAGCTCCGTCCGCACCGCGCCGCAGTCGGTCTCTACCGCCTCTCGGACGGCGAGCTCGTGCGGTACGCGCGCGTGGAGGCGGACATCACGGGTGCGAGCACGGTCGTGGCCGAGTTGGCGGGCGCCGAGAAGCCGGACCTGGTCCTGGTCAACGACGACGACCTCACCTACTGCAAGGTCCGCTTCGACGAGGGCTCGCTCGCCACCCTGCGCGCCCACCTCGGCGACATCACCGACCCGCTGGCCCGCGCCCTGTGCTGGTCGGCGCTGTGGAACCTGACCCGCGACGGGCTGATGCCGGCCCGCGACTTCGTGCGGATCGCGCTGGACTTCGCGGGCCGCGAGACCGACATCGGCGTCCTGCAGATGGTGCACGCCTGGGCGCAGTCGGCCGTCACCCACTACGCGGCGCCGGACTGGCGGCCGGAGGGCGGGCGGCTGCTCGCCGAGGGCGGGCTGCGCGAGCTGCGGCTCGCCGAGCCGGGCAGCGAGCACCAGCTGACCTGGGCGCGCTTCTTCGCCGCCGTCGCGTCCTCCGAGGCCGACCTCCAGCTCCTGGAGGGTCTGCTCGACGGCTCGGCCGCGGTCGACGGGCTCGACGTGGACCAGGAGCTGCGCTGGGCTTTCCTGGAGCCGCTGGCCACGCACGGCCGCGCCGACGAGGCCCGGATCGGCGCGGAGCTGTCCCGTGACGACACCGCGACCGGCAAGCGGCACCAGGTGCGCTGCCTGGCGGCCCGGCCCTCGGCCGCGGTCAAGGCGCAGGCCTGGGCCCAGGTCGTCGAGTCGGACGCGCTGTCGAACGCCCTCGTGGAGGCGACGATCGCGGGCTTCGTGCGGCCCTCGCAGCGCGAGCTGATCGCCCCGTACGCGGAGAAGTACTTCGCGGTGATCGAGCGGATCTGGGCGGAGCGGTCCATCCAGATCGGCATGGACGTGGTGCGCGGTCTGTTCCCGGGGCTCCAGGACCGGCCGGAGACGCTGGCCGCGACCGACGCCTGGCTGGGCGAGCACGCCGACGCCGCCCCGGCGCTGCGCCGTCTCGTCCTGGAGGCGCGGGACGACCTGGCGCGGGCGCTGCGGGCGCAGGAGTGCGACGGGCGCGCGCTCTGATCCCCGGCCCTGCCTCGTAGGGCGCCTTCGGCCCCCGGCGGAGACCCTCCGCCGGGGGCCGCTGTGCGTGCGGGCGGGCCCGGGTTGCGTGTTGCGTGCCTGGTGGGCGGGCCGCGCCTACTCGGCACTCGAACGCGCGTACTTTAGTGCGGGGTTGTCCCTAAATGTCGACGGGCGTGTAACAGCGGTTAGTTGAGGTCCGGACGACGGAAGACCGTCGACATGAACCACGACACCTCCCCCAAGGCCCCCCTCTCCCCCCTCCCCCACACCGGAGCCGACCGGTTCCGCGAGGCCGTCCGCCACGCGGGCACCGGGTCGATGCTCACCGGGCTCGCCGCCCTCTCCCTGCACCGCTTCGCCTCCGCTCCCCCGCCCGGCATGATCGACCGGGTCGACGTCCTCGTGCCGCGCACCCGGCGGCTGCGCTCGACCGGCCTCGTGCGGGTGGTGCGCACGGCCGAGCCGCCGCAGTCGCTGGAGATCGACGGGCTGCCGGTCGCCCCGGTGCCCCGGGCGCTCGCCGACGCCGTCTCGGCGCTGTCCGACGCGGGCGTGGTGCGCCGGCTGCTCACCGAGGCGGTGAGCGCGGGCCACTGCGAACCGGGGTCCGTCGTCAGGGAGTTGAACCGGGCCCGGCTGCTGACCCGGCCCCATGTGGTGGACGCGGTGGACTCGCTGCTCGCCGAGGGCCGGTCGATCGCCGAGGACCGGCTGTACACGATGGTGCGGGAGTTCGCGCTGCCGGACCCGCTGTGGAACGTGGACCTGCGGCTGCCCGGCGGCCCCCACCTCGGCGGCGTGGACGCCTACTGGCCGGACCAGGCGGTCGCGGTGGAGCTGGACACCCGGGCGCCGCGGCAGGACGACGACGCGCTCTGGTCGGAGTACACGCGCAAGCGCGAGCACCTGGAGCGGCTCGGCATCACCGTCGTCCACCTGACCCCGCGCAAGCTGCGCGAGGCGATGGACCAGCAGGCGACCGTGGTCCGTACGGCCCTGATGGCCGCGCCGGACCGGCAGCCGCCCGCCTACGTCGTCGTCCTGCCCCGCTGAACGCCGCCCTCGTGGGCTACTTCTTCGGAGCCGTGCCGCAGAACTCCGCCTCCAGGAGGGACTGGGTGTCGCCCGTCCAGTCGGCGTTGAAGTTCCCGGCGAGGGAGTGCTCGCCGTCCCTGGTGACCACGGCCTGCGAGCTGGATCCGTGGATGCCGCCGCTGTGGCCCCAGATCTCCTTGCCGCAGCTCAGCTTCGCCTGCATCAGCCCGAGTCCGTAGCGGACGTCCCCACCGTCGCGGGACGTGGCGACCGTGTCGGTCAGCTCCTTCATCTCGGCCGCCGGCAGCAGCCTGCCCTTGATCAGAGCGCGGTAGAACGTCTGCAGGTCGTTCGAGTCGGAGATCATCTCGCCCGCCGCGTAGGCGATGCTCGGGTTCAGCCGGGTCACGTCGTACGTCGGGCCGTCGGACTCGCGGGACAGCTTGGAGTAGGCGCCGGAGTTCGGCCTCGGCATCCGGGGGTCAGTGCCGGGAACGCTGGTGGCGCGGAGCTTCAGCGGCTTGATGATCCGGTTCTCGACCGCCTTGCCGTACGGACGGCCGGTGACCTTCTCGATGACCATGCCGGCGAGGACGTAGTTGGTGTTGGAGTAGTTCCAGTCGGTGCCGGGCGCGAAGTCCGGCTCGTGGGTCATGGCGATGGCGACGAGCTGCTGCGGCGTCCAGGTGTCGTAGCGGTGCTCCAGGAAGGCGGGACCGAAGACCTTCTCCTGGAAGCCGGGGTCCGAGGTCACGTTGTACACACCGCTGGTGTGGTTGAGGAGCTGGCGGACGGTGATCTTCCGGCCGTCGTGGCCGTTGCCGCGGACCACGCCGGGCAGCCACTTCTCGACCGGGTCGTCGAGGTCGAGCCGGCCCTCGGCCTGGAGCTGGAGGAGGACGGTGGCGGCGAAGGTCTTGGTGATGGAGCCGACCCGGTAGCGGTCGTCGCCCTTGCGCTCGCCCGCGGTGCCGGTCCAGCGGTCCTTGCCGTCGCGGGCCGCCGCGACGGCGCCGGGCACGCCCGCGGCCACGGCCGCGTCCAGGGCCTGCTGGGTGGCGGCGTGGGAGGGCCCGGCCGGTGGCGCGGCGGCGACTGCGGGTGCGGCGAGCGCGGTCGCGGCGAGGCCGGCCACCAGGCCGGCGGCGACGACGGTACGGGCGGTGCGTGCGGCTGACATTCGGGCTCCCGTGATCGTTGTGCTGCGGTCACGGGAGGGGACCGCGGGAGGCGGGCGGCGGGTTGAGGCGGGTCGTGACGGTTGAGCCGTTTTCAGCCGTTCGCCGGATCGGTGAGGTGGGAGTGGCCCGACGGGGGCCGGTCGCGCCAGAGCTGGAGGCCGATGTCGACGAGTTCGACGCGGGTGAGCGAGGGCACGGAGTCGAGCGGGTGCCAGGCGGCGAGGTCGGTGGAGCCGCCCTGCTCGTTGCGCAGGGCACCGCCGGTGATCCGGGCCTCGTAGACGATCCTGAGGCCCTGCCAGTCGCCGGGCCCGCCGAGCCGGCGCAGCCGGTCGCGGCGGATGGAGTCGATCCCGAGCAGGGCGACGACCTCGGCCTCGTACCCCGTCTCCTCCTCGACCTCCCGCACGACGGTCTCGACCGGCAGCTCGCCGTGGTCCATCCCGCCCCCGGGCAGCGTCCACCGCCTGACCCCGGCCTTGTCCACCCAGCGGGCCAGCAGTATCTGCCCGTCCCGCACGCACACGGCGTAGGCCGCCACCCTCAACTCCGTCTTCATACGGCGAGGTTAGAGCCAGTACGCCGGGTAGCGGCGGCCCGTCAGACGGGCGCCGGCCAGGCCGGTGGCGACGAGGAGGAGGGAGGCGAGGACGAGAAGGCCGAGAAAGGTCCAGAACGGCGGGTTCTGGAGGGTCACGATCACGGCGGTGGCCGCGGCGGGCGAGTGCGGGGTACGGGCGGCCGCCATCACGCCCAGTGCGAGGCCGCCGGCGAGCGCGGCGCCCCACGGGCCGGGGCCGGTGAGCGCGAGGACGGCGAAGCCGGTGAGCGCGGAGAGGAGCTGGCCGCCGACGACGGAGCGCGGCTGGGCCAGCGGCAGGTTGGGCGCGCCCGCCACCAGCGCCATGCTCGCGGCGAGCGGCGGGATGAGCAGCGGCTGACGGAGCACGGCGCCGACCACGACGAGCAGGAGCAGGGCGGTGACGCTCACCGCGGTGGACCCGAGCAGGACACGAGCGCGAGGCCGCGGGGGCGGCGAGACCGGCGGGGACAGGGAGGGAGCGGGCGGGGCGGCCGGGGCGGGGGCAGCTGCGGCCGTCGGGGCGCCCGCGGCACCCGGGCTGGTCGCGCCGGCCAGGGCGGCTGCGGCCGTCAGGGCGCCCGCGGCACCCGGGCTGGTCGCGCCGGCCAGGGCGGCTGCGGCCGCTGCGGCTGTCGGGGCGAGCGGGGTGGTCGGGGCCGGGGCGGTCGGGTCGGGCGGGGCGGGCGGCATGCGTGGTCCTTCGCGTCGGAGGTCGTCAGGGAGGCACGGGCGAGCGGGCGGGGCCGGGGCCGCAGTTGCCTGCGCATGCGCCCGCGCCGTCCCGCCTGGCTCCGGCGGTCGGCCCTCCCGGGCACAGCGACGAGCTAACCCCTCACTCGGACTTTAGGGGTTAGCCATGGCCGTGCGCAACCGCTCACGTACCCTTGAGGGGTTAGTCCGGAATCCGTCCGCCGAGGAAGGCGCCCGCCATGACCGTCATCGATCCGCGGCCGCTCACCGGCGAGCCCGTCTCGCTCGACCTGCTCAACACCCGGTGGATGGCGGACGGCGTCCGCCAGGACCTGCTCACCGACACCGACGGGCTCGCGGTCTGGCTCGCCGCCAACGGGCTCGAAGGGCGCTTCGCCGCCGACGCGGCCACCCTGCGCCACACCCTCGCCGCCCGCGACGCGCTCGCCGCGCTCGTCGACCGGCCCGGCGACGCCGAGGCGACCGCCGCGGTGGACGCGGTGCTCGGGCACGGCCGCATCCGGGCCACGCTCACCACGGAGGGCCCGGGCGAGGAGGCGGAGTTCGCCGATCCCGCGCACGGACCCGGCTGGATCGCCGCGCGCGACTACCTCGACCTGCTCCGGGCGAACCCGGAGCGCATCCGCGCCTGCGCCCACGAGGCGTGCATCCTGCACTTCTTCGACACCTCGCGGAACGGCACCCGCCGCTGGTGCTCGATGGCCCTGTGCGGTAACCGGGCCAAGGCCTCGCGCCACTATGCCCGTACAAAAGACAACTAGTCCCCCAAGGGATTCGGGCTGAACCTCCCGTCGCAACGCCCCTGTTAGGGGCGTTTCGTCCCTCATGGCGCACGGTCCGCGGTGGCGGATGTGCGCCATGCGCGCATTCCGCCGCCCGATAACTCTCCCCAAAACCCGCCCTCTTGCGAAAGGCTGAGCGGTCATCCGGTACCGAAATCCGGACCCTCTTCTTTCACAACAGGGATGTAAATGACCACCCCCGAAACCCAGAGCTCCATACCCGGGCGCTCGACCACCGGGACCAGACGTGCGGCCCGCATCGCCGCCGCCGCCGGACTCGTGACCGCGCTGGTCACGGCCGGCGCCGCCCCGGTCCTGGCCGTCGACGACCCGGCGGCCGCTCCCACCCCGGCGAACTCCGCCAAGACCGCCGACGCGGGCGACAAGCTCGGCGCCACCGACGCCCAGCGCCTCTCCGAGGCCGAGGCCGCGAACAAGCCGAACGTCACGGTCCTGGTCGCCACCGCGCCCGGCGCCACCGAGCAGGTCGCGGGCCAGCTCGACGCCGTGCCCGGCGCCTCCGTCGGCAAGCGGGACGACAAGCTCGGCTACGTCCGCGCCACCCTCCCGACCGGCAAGGCCGAGGCCGCCATCAAGGCCGCCACCAAGCTCTCCTCGGTCCAGTCGATCGACCTCCAGGCGGAGATCGAGCTCGACGACCCGACCCCGGACGCGGGCACCACCGGCGCCGTCGACGGCACCACCGTCACGCAGACGTACCCGGCCCCCGGCAGGAACACGCCGGCGAAGAACCCGTACAACCCGTCCCACGAGACGGGTGCGGTCGACTTCGTCAAGGAGCACCCGAAGGCCGACGGCCGCGGCGTGACCATCGGCGTCCTCGACTCCGGTGTCGACCTCGGCCACCCGGCCCTGCAGAAGACCACCACCGGCGAGCGCAAGATCGTCGACTGGGTCACCGCCACCGACCCGCTGACCGAGGGCGACGGCACCTGGCGTGCCCAGATCACCGCGGTCACGGGCCCCGTCTTCACCGCCGGCAGCCAGAGCTGGAAGTCCCCCGAGGGCAGCTACAGCTTCAGCGTCTTCCGCGAGTCGGTCACCGCGGGCGGCGACCCGAAGGGCGACATCAACCGGGACGGCGACACCACCGACGTCTTCGGTCTGCTCTACGACGCCGCCGCCGGCACCGTCCGGGTGGACTCCGACCAGAACGGCGACTTCACGGACAACGCTCCGATGAAGCCGTACAAGGACGGCAACCAGGTCGGCTACTTCGGCACCGACAACCCGGCCACCGAGGTCGTCGAGAAGACCCCGTTCGTCGTGCAGATCCGCAAGGACGTGCCGATGGACCCGCTGGGCGGCACGTGGGTCGGCAAGAAGGCCGACTTCGTGAACGTCGGCCTCGTCGAGTCCTCGCACGGCACCCACGTCGCCGGCATCACCGCCGCCAACGGCCTGTTCGGCGGCAAGATGAACGGCGCCGCGCCCGGCGCGAAGATCGTGTCCTCCCGTGCCTGCACCTGGACCGGCGGCTGCACCAACACCGCGCTCACCGAGGGCATGATCGACCTCGTCGCCAACCGTGGCGTCGACATCGTCAACATGTCCATCGGCGGCCTGCCGCTGCAGAACGACGGCGACAACGTCCGCGCCCGCCTCTACACCCGTCTCATCGACGAGTACGGCGTGCAGCTGGTCATCTCGGCCGGCAACGAGGGCCCCGGCATCAACACGATCGGCGACCCCGGCCTGGCCGACAAGGTCCTCTCGGTCGGCGCGGCCGTCTCCAAGGAGACCTGGGCCGCGAACTACGGCTCCGCCGTCGAGAAGAAGTACGCCATGTTCCCCTTCTCCTCGCGCGGCCCGCGTGAGGACGGCGGCTTCACCCCGACCATCACCGCCCCCGGCTCGGCCGTGAACACCATCCCGACCTGGCAGGCCGGCGCGGGTGTCGCCGAGGCCGGTTACACGCTGCCCGCCGGCTACGGCATGCTCAACGGCACCTCGATGTCCTCGCCGCAGGCGGCGGGCGCGAGCGCGCTGCTGATCTCCGCGGCCAAGCAGAAGCACATCGCGCTCTCCCCGAACACCCTGCGCACCGCGCTCACCTCGACCGCGAAGCGGATCTCCGGCGTCGCGGCCCACGAGCAGGGTGCCGGCCTCATCGACATCGAGGAGGCCTGGGAGTCGATCAAGGACGGCGCCAAGGCGCACGACTACAAGGTCGAGGCCCCGGTCGACACCGTGATCTTCCCGGCTCCGCACACCGGCAGCGGTGTGTACGACCGTGAGGGCGGCCTCAAGGTCGGCCAGAAGAAGGTCTACGACGTCACCGTCACGCGCACGAGCGGCCCGGACCGGGTCATCGAGCACGAGCTGGACCTCAAGTACAACGACGGCACCTTCCGCATCCTCGGCGACGACGAGATCGACCTGCCGCTGAACAAGCCGGTCACCGTCAAGCTGGAGGCCCGCCCGAAGACGGCCGGCGTCCACAGCGTCATCCTGGAGGCCGACGACGAGCGCACCGAGGGCGTCGACAAGCAGATCCTCGCCACCTCGGTCGTCTCCGCCGACCTGGTCGCGCCCGGCTACGGCTTCACCGCCTCCGGCTCCGTGCAGCGCAACAGCCACAAGTCGTACTTCGTCACCGTGCCGAAGGGCGCGAAGACCCTCGAGGTCGCGATCGGCGGGCTGAAGGAGAAGAGCCAGACCCGGTTCATCACCCAGCACCCGTACGGCGTCGCCCTCGAGGACAACGCGACCAACCAGTGCTACCCGCACTACAACCCGGCGAACACCTGCCGCCCGGACGTGCGCTCCTACGCGAACCCGATCCCGGGCGTCTGGGAGATCATCGTCGAGTCCCGCCGCACCTCGCCGGACCTGGACAACCCGTTCACCCTGAACGTGTCCGTCCTCGGCGCCGACTTCGACCCGGCGGTCCAGACCGTCGCCGAGGCGAAGATCGGCACCCCGGCCGCCGTGCAGTGGAACGTCTCCAACCGCTTCGCCGCGCTCGACGGGCGTCTGAAGGGCGGCCCGCTCGGCTCGCAGAAGTCCGAGAAGGCGACCATCCAGCACCACGAGCAGCAGATCAAGACCGTCACCATCGGTGAGGGCGTGGAGCGCCTGGACATCGCCATCGGCAACACCTCCGACCTGGCGGCCGACCTCGACCTCACGGTCAAGCTCGGCGACAAGCAGGTCGGCCAGTCCGCCGACGGCGACTCCGAGGAGTCCGTCACGCTGATCAAGCCCGCCGCGGGCACCTACACCGTCGTCATCGACGGTTACTCCGTCCAGGCGGCCGGCGGCACCAGCTACGACTACAAGGACGTGTACTACTCGTCCGCGCTCGGCTCCGTGAAGGTCGACGAGTCGAAGCAGGTCCAGCTGGCCAACGGCGGCACCGCCGAGGTCGCCGCCGAGGTCGTCGTGAACGCCGCCGCGCCCGAGGGCCGGCAGTTCTTCGGCGAGGTCCAGCTGCTGAACGCGCGCGGCACCGCCGCGGGCACCGGCAGCGTCGTGATCGAGAAGGTCACGCCGTAACGCCGACCATGACGAGGGTCACACCCTGACATGGCCAGGCCTGGGGGCGGGCACCGGAACGGTGTCCGCCCCCTTCGGCGTCTTAGGACCTGCGGAAGCCGTCCCGTCCCTTGGACAATGAATTGGACAAGGCGCCCCGGGCCACACGCATGATGGATGCGGCACCACCCTGCACACACATTCGGAGGATCCCCGTGAAGGTCGGAATCGTCGGAGCCACCGGTCAGGTCGGCACAGTCATGCGCAAGATTCTGGCCGAGCGGAACTTCCCGGTGGACGAGCTGCGCCTGTTCGCCTCGTCCCGCTCCGCCGGCACGGTCCTGGACGGCGTCACCGTCGAGGACGCCTCCACCGCCGACTACACCGGCCTCGACATCGTCCTCTTCTCGGCCGGCGGCACCACCTCCAAGGCCCTCGCCGAGAAGGTCGCCTCGCAGGGCGCCGTGGTGATCGACAACTCCTCCGCCTGGCGCCGCGACCCCGAGGTCCCGCTGGTGGTGTCCGAGGTCAACCCGCACGCGGTCAAGGACCGCCCCAAGGGGATCATCGCCAACCCGAACTGCACCACGATGGCCGCCATGCCGGTGCTCAAGCCGCTCCACCAGGAGGCCGGCCTGACCGCGCTGGTCGCCACCACCTACCAGGCCGTCTCCGGCTCGGGCCTGGCCGGTGTCGCCGAGCTGCGCACCCAGGCCTGCGCGGTCGCCGAGCAGGCCGACCAGCTGGCGTACGACGGCGAGGCCGTCGACTTCCCCGAGCCCGGCGTGTACAAGCGCCCGATCGCCTTCAACGTGCTGCCGCTGGCCGGCTCGATCGTCGACGACGGCTCCTTCGAGACCGACGAGGAGCAGAAGCTCCGCAACGAGTCCCGCAAGATCCTGGAGATCCCGGACCTCAAGGTCTCCGGCACCTGCGTGCGCGTCCCGGTCTTCTCCGGCCACTCGCTCCAGGTCAACGCCCGCTTCGCGCGTCCGATCAGCGTCGAGCGCGCCTACGAGCTCCTCAGGGACGCCGAGGGCGTCGAGCTCTCCGACATCCCGACCCCGCTCCAGGCCGCCGGCAAGGACGCCTCCTACGTGGGCCGCATCCGTGTCGACGAGACCGTCGAGAACGGCCTCGCGCTCTTCCTGTCCAACGACAACCTGCGCAAGGGCGCCGCGCTGAACGCCGTGCAGATCGCCGAGCTCGTCGCCGCTGAGCTGAAGGGCTGACACCCGGACGTACGCATCGAGGGCGGCCACCCCCACGGGTGGCCGCCCTCCGCTTGTTCGCCCTGGGAAATGCACCGTGCGCCGTCCGCACACCCCGTGGAAGGATGGGCCAAACGTCACGAAACCGAGGAGTTGACCGGGTGCCTGGCACAAACCTGACCCGTGAAGAGGCGCAGCAGCGGGCGAAGCTGCTGTCCGTGGACGCGTACGAGGTCGACCTCGACCTCACCGGTGCGCAGGAGGGCGGCACCTACCGGTCCGTCACCACCGTCCGCTTCGATTCCGCCGAGGCCGGTGCCGAGACCTTCATCGATCTCGTCGCCCCGGCCGTCCACGAGGTCGTGCTCAACGGGCACGCCCTGGACGTCGCCGCCGTCTTCCGGGACTCCCGGATCGCGCTGCCGCAGCTCCAGCAGGGCCGCAACGAGCTGAAGGTCGTCGCCGACTGCGCGTACACCAACACCGGTGAAGGCCTGCACCGCTTCGTCGACCCCGTCGACGGACAGGCCTATCTGTACACGCAGTTCGAGGTGCCGGACGCCCGCCGGGTGTTCGCGTCCTTCGAGCAGCCCGACCTGAAGGCGACCTTCCAGTTCACCGTGAAGGCGCCGGAGGGCTGGAGCGTCATCTCCAACTCCCCCACGCCGGAGCCGAAGGACGGCGTGTGGGCCTTCGAGCCGACGCCGCGCATCTCCACGTACATCACGGCGCTGATCGTCGGCCCGTACCACTCGGTGCACTCCTCGTACGAGGGCCCGGGCGGCCAGGTCGTGCCGCTCGGCATCTACTGCCGTCCGTCGCTGGCCGAGTTCCTGGACGCGGAGCACATCTTCGACGTCACCCGCCAGGGCTTCGGCTGGTTCCAGGAGAAGTTCGACTACGCCTACCCGTTCGCCAAGTACGACCAGCTGTTCGTGCCGGAGTTCAACGCGGGCGCGATGGAGAACGCGGGCGCGGTCACCATCCGCGACCAGTACGTGTTCCGCTCGAAGGTGACGGACGCGGCGTACGAGCGCCGTGCCGAGACCATCCTGCACGAGCTCGCCCACATGTGGTTCGGCGACCTCGTCACCATGGAGTGGTGGAACGACCTGTGGCTGAACGAGTCGTTCGCCACCTACACCTCGGTCGCCTGCCAGGCCGCCGTCAAGGGCACCCGCTGGCCGAACGCCTGGACCACCTTCGCCAACGCGGAGAAGACCTGGGCCTACCGCCAGGACCAGCTGCCGTCGACGCACCCGATCATGGCGGACATCAACGACCTGGAGGACGTGCTCGTCAACTTCGACGGCATCACCTACGCCAAGGGCGCCTCCGTCCTGAAGCAGCTGGTGGCGTACGTCGGGCAGGACGAGTTCTTCCAGGGCGTGCAGGCGTACTTCAAGCGGCACGCCTTCGGCAACACCCGCCTCACCGACCTGCTGGGCGCGCTGGAGGAGACCTCCGGCCGTGACCTGAAGGCCTGGTCGAAGGCGTGGCTGGAGACCGCGGGCATCAACATCCTGCGTCCCGAGATCGAGACCGACGAGAACGGCGCCATCACCTCCTTCGCCGTCCGCCAGGAGGCCCCGGCGCTGCCGGCCGGCGCCAAGGGCGAGGCCGTGCTGCGCCCGCACCGGATCGCGATCGGCTTCTACGACCTGGACGCGGCCGGCAAGCTGGTGCGCACCGAGCGTCTGGAGCTGGACATCGAGGCGGCCGAGCTGACGGCGGTACCGCAGCTCGCGGGCAAGCAGCGCCCGGCCGTGGTGCTGCTCAACGACGACGACCTGTCGTACGCGAAGGTCCGTCTCGACGAGGTGTCCCTGAAGAACGTCACCGCGCACCTCGGCGACTTCACCGAGTCGCTGCCGCGGGCGCTGTGCTGGGCCTCGGCCTGGGACATGACCCGGGACGGCGAGCTGGCCACCCGCGCCTACCTGGACCTGGTGCTCTCGGGCATCACCAAGGAGAGCGACATCGGCGTGGTGCAGTCGCTGCAGGGCCAGGTCAAGGCGGCCCTCGACCTGTACGCGGCGCCGGAGTGGCGCGCCGAGGGCCTGGCCCGCTGGGGCGCGGCCGCGCAGGAGCAGCTGCGCGCGGCGGCCCCCGGCAGCGACCACCAGCTCGCGTGGGCGCGGGCCTTCGCCGCGACCGCCCGTGAGGACGCGGAGCTCGACCTGCTCGCCGCGCTGCTCGACGGCAGCGAGGTCATCGACGGTCTGGCCGTCGACACCGAGCTGCGCTGGGCGTTCGTGCAGCGGCTCGCGGCGACCGGCCGTTTCGACGAGCCGGAGATCGCGGCGGAGCTGGAGCGGGACCGTACGGCGGCGGGCGAGCGCCACGCGGCCACGGCCCGTGCGGCCCGTCCGACCGAGGCCGCCAAGGCCGAGGCGTGGGCGTCGGTCGTCGAGTCCGACAAGCTGGCGAACGCGGTGCAGGAGGCCGTGATCGGTGGCTTCGTGCAGGCCGACCAGCGTGAGCTGATCGCCCCGTACACGGAGAAGTACTTCGCCTCGATCAAGGGCATCTCGGAGACCCGCAGCCACGAGATCGTCCAGCAGATCGTGGTGGGCCTGTACCCGACGCTCCAGGTCTCGCAGGAGACCCTGGACGCCACGGACGCCTGGATCACGGCGAACGCCCCGGCGCCGGCGCTGCGGCGTCTGGTGACGGAGTGCCGTGCGGGCGTCGAGCGGGCCCTGAAGGCCCAGGCGGCGGACGCGGCCGCCGCCTGAGAGCGGTGAGATGAGGGGGCCCCGGACGGTTCGCCGTCCGGGGCCCTTCGTCTGTCACGCGGGGGCGTGGCGCCGCTCTTCCGTCACGCGGTCAGGCGGGCGTACCGCGCGCGGAGTCCGGCCGCGCCGTCCTCCGTCAGGCTGCCGTGCAGCCGCAGCCGGGCGATGCCGCCGTCGGGGAAGGCGTCGAGGCGGACGTGGGTGACGACGGCGTGGGCGGGGAGGGTGAAGCGGTGGAGGGTGTCGGGCTGGAGACGGGTGCGCGGGATGATCTCGAACCACTCGCCCGACTCGCCGTTGCGGCCCTGGAGGGCGATCCAGCCGGCCGAGTTGCCCTTGAGGCAGGCGGTGTCGATCTCGACCGCGCGGACGGCGCCCTGCGCGGCGAGCCGGAAGCGCACCCAGTCGTTGGTGCCGCGGACCCGGCGGCGGCGGTTCTCCCAGCCGTCGTCCATCTTGCGGGAGGTGCCGGGCAGGATGATCTGGGTGGGCGAGGAGTAGAAGCGGTCCGAGGCGTCCTCGTACACACCGCCGTTGACCACGGCTATCAGGTCGAGGGTGCCGAGGACGTCCAGCCACTCGGGGTCGGGGACGACCTCGCCGTGCACCCGGAGGCGGGCGATGCCGCCGTCGGGGTGCTGGCAGAGCCGTACGTGCGTGTAGCGGCGCTCGGCGTCGACGGTGAAGCCGTTGGCGGCGTGGCCGCGGACGGGGGTGGGCGGGACGAGCTCCTCCCACTTCGCGTCGAGGAGCTCCTCGGGGCTCGGTGAGCCTTCGACGGCCGTGGCCTGGATGCTGACGCGCTGCGGGTAGTTGCCGCGGAAGTGGGCGGTGTCGACGACGATGCCCCGGATGACGCCGGGGGCGCCGAGGCGGACGATCGCCCAGTCGTGGTCATCGGGCGCGGGAAACGGGTGTCCCGCGTCGGCGCCGCGGCGGCGCCGGGTCTCCCAGCCGTCCATGATCTTGCCCTTGTGGCCGAAGTGCTCGGGGTCGAAGACGGCACGCTCGCGGACGAGCAGGTTCTCGCGCTCGGCGAAGAACTCGTCGTTGGCGGCGACGACTCCGGCGCCGAGGCGCCGGTCGGCGAGGTCGACGAGCTCCGTGAAGGGGAAGTCGCCGGTGCGGTAGTCGGCGTACGGGTCGCCTCCGGCGTACTGGGCGGCGTCGTTGGCGTGCGGGTCGACGTCGTCCGGGCGCAGGTCGTTCGGGCGGGAGTCGTTCGGGCGGAGGTCGTTCGCGTCGAGGCTCATGTCGTCGACTGTGCCGCCGGCCGACCACCCAGGTCCATCGAATGTTTTCGATGACGCCTTTCAGCTGTGCTGAACGGTTTCGCGCTGGACGGCGGCCTGCCGCAGCGCGGCCAGGACCTTCGCCACGGCCGGGCCTTCCTCCGCCCCGCGCCGTACCGCCGCGACGACGTGGCGGCGCGGCTGGTCGGCGGAGAGCACCCGCATGACCACGCCGGAGCCCGCGCCGGTGCGCCGCTCGGCGGCGGCCATCCGGGGCACGAGGGCGACGCCCATCCCTGCCTCGACCATGGCGAGGATCGCGGTCCAGCCGGCGGCGCTGTGTGCCTGCTCGGGCACGAACCCGGCGGCCTCGCAGGCGGCGGTGGTGATCTCCGACCAGGGCCCGGAGCCGCCGAAGATCCACGGCTCGGCGGAGAGGTCGGCCAGCTGCAGCCCCGGGGCGTCGGCCAGCGGATGCCCGGCGGGCAGGGCGACGTCCAGCGGGTCCGCGAGCAGCGGCAGCCGGCTGAACCTGGGGTCGCGGGCCGTGGGCGCGTGGGCGGCGAGCGAGAGCGCCAGGTCGACCTCGCCGGCGGCGAGCAGTTCGTACGCCTCCGCCGCCTCGGCCTCCCGGATCCGGACGTCGAGTCCGGGGTGGGCGGGACGCAGGGCCTGTACGGCGGGGACGACGAGCGCGGGCACGGCGGTGGAGAACGCGGCGACCCGCACGCGGCCCGCCTCGCCCCGCAGATAGCCGTCGAGTTCGGCCTCGGCCTGCTCCAGCTGGGCGAAGACCGCCTCGGCGTGCCGCAGCACCAGATGGGCGGCGTCGGTGAGCCGCACCCGGCGCCCGTGCGCCTCCAGGAGCTTCACGCCGAGCTGCCGGGAGAGGTTGGTGAGCTGTTGGGAGACGGCCGAGGGGGTCATGAGCAGCGCCTCCGCGGTCGCGGTGACGGTGCCGCGATCCCGCAGGGCGCGGAGGATCTGGAGCTTCCTGATGTCCCACTCGGTCATGAGCGGCAACCTACCGGGGTGCGTCGACGGGAAATGCCTGAACGCGTTCAAGACTACTCTTGAACGCGTTCAATCCCTCTGTCAGGATGGCCGCATGACCACCCACAGCCCCTGGCGGGGCCTGGGCGCCGTCGGCCTGCGCCTGGCCGACGTCGCCGGGCGCTACCTGCTGACCTACCTGGCCGCGTTCCTGGCGGTCGGCCTGACCGAACCGCGGGTCACGGACAGCTGGCACGAGCCCTCGGCGTTCCCCTCCCGCGCGGAAGTGGTCCTGGAGAGCCTTCGCCTCGGCGTCGACCTCGTGTGGATCATCCCGGTGCCGTCGCTCCTGATCGTCTGGCTCTTCGCCCTGTTCAGCGAGCGGACCGGACTGGCCTTCCGCGGACGCCTGGCGGGGCTCCTCATGGCGCCGCTGTGGTTCCTGTTCCTGACCTTCGCGGGTTCACTGCTCCTCTTCCTGGTCCTGGCCCACCTCGTCTTCGCCCTGCTGCTGATGCGCGCCCCGCTCATGCGCGGATACGCGACGCGCTAGCCAGCGCGACTCCGCCCAGGATCAGCACCATGCAGGCCCCGCCGAGGAGCCCCAGCTCCTCGCCGAGCAGGGCGTACGAGAGCAGGGCGACGCACACGGGCTGGAGGTAGTAGACGACGCCGGCGCGGGCCGCGCCGATGAGGGTGATCGCCTTGTTCCAGGCGAAGAAGGCGACGGCGGAGGACATGACGCCGACGTAGAGGAGCGGGCCGGCGGTGCCGGGGGTGACAGGGAAGCCGCCCTGGACGGTGAGGGAGACGGCGTAGGCGGGGGCGAGCATCAGGGCGCCGAGGGCGAACGTGGTGAAGAGGAAGGCGAGTCCGTCGATCTCCGTGGGCTTGCGCTTGAGCATCGCGCTGTACGTGGCGAAGGACAGCGCCGCCGCGAACATCCAGAGGTCGCCGGCGGAGAAGTCGACGGAGGGGGATCCCTTGCCGACGAGCAGCAGCACGCCGGTGACGGCGACGACGAGGCCCAGGACGCGGCGGGTACCGAGCCGTTCGCCGCCGAGCCGTGCGTACACCGCCATGATCACCGGCGAGGCGGCCATGATCATGCCCATGTTGCCGGCGGACGTGGTCAGTCCGGCCTGGTGGACCAGGGTGTTGTAGAGGGCGACGCCGAACAGCGAGGCGAGGGCGACGAAACCGAGGTGACGGCGGATCAGCTTCCGCTGCCGCCAGAACGGGCGGGCGGCGAACGGCGCGACGGCGGCGAGGGCGATGATCCAGCGCCAGAAGACGGCCTGGACGGGCGGGACCGAGTCGGCCATGTCGCGGGTGGCGACGAAGCTGCCGGACCAGACGACGGTGGCGAGCAGCGCGAGCAGCACGCCGAGGCCGGCGCCCCGCGCGAGCTTCCTCGCGGGCGCCGGCCTCTCGGTGGCGATGGGTTCGGGAGTGGGACCGGGAGTGGGATGACGGGCGGTGATCAGGCTCATGCCGCCTACCGTCGCACCGCCGAACCCTCCAGGTCCATCGAAACTTCCTGACCGTTCTTTTCAGTTGCACTGAACAATTCGACCGGGGCGGCGACCTGCTTCTTCGCCGGGGGGTTCAGCTGGCCGACCAGCGTGGCACCGAAGGCGATCGCCATGCCGACGAGCTGGACGGGGCCGAGCGCCTGGCCGAGCGCGGCCCAGCCGATGACGGCGGCGGTGATCGGCGAGAGCGGACCGAGCAGGGTGACGGAGGAGGCGCTGAGCCGCTCGATGCCGCGGAACCAGAGGAAGTACGAGATCGCGGTGTTGCCGAAGGCGAGGTAGGCGTAGCCGGCCAGGTTGGTCCCGGTGAGCGCGGGCGGCGCGCCTTCGAGCAGCAGGGCGACGGGCAGGATGATCAGGCCGCCCGCGGTGAGCTGCCAGCCCGTGAGCGCGAGGGCGCCGACGCCCTCGGGACGGCCCCAGCGCTTGGTGAGGACGGTGCCGGCGGACATCGACAGGGCGGAGAGCAGCCCGGCGGTCACTCCGAGGGTGTCGAGCGCCGCGTTCGCCTTGAGGACGACGAGGCTGACGCCGAAGGCGGCGGCGATGGCGGTCAGCAGGGACTTCACGGTGGGCCTGTCGCCGAGCAGGAGGGCCGCGAGGCCGACGACGAAGAGCGGGCCGACCGACGCGACGACGGCGGCGACGCCGCCCGGCAGGCGGTAGGCGGCGAGGAAGAGGAGCGGGAAGAAGGCTCCGATGTTGAGGCCGCCGAGGACCGCCGACTTCCACCACCAGGCGCCCTGCGGCAGCTTGCGGGTGAGGGCCAGGAGCAGCAGCCCGGCGGGCAGGGCCCGCATCAGGCCGGTGAAGAGCGGCCGGTCGGGAGGCAGGAACTCCGTGGTGACGTAGTAGGTCGAGCCCCAGGAGATCGGGGCGAGGGCGGTCAGGGCGACGGTGGCGGCCTTGCGGGACATGACGGTTCCCCCTGCACTGGACGGACCGGGCACGAGACCCGGACTGGCTTGACAGTAATTAACTTAGCACTAAGCTACTTATCCGCAAGTGGCTTCCTTGCAAGTTACTCACCGGAGAGGGAAACTGGGCGGCATGGACAACCACGACGCCGTCGACGCCATCGCCGACCAGTGGGCCCGGGTCCGGCCCGACCTGGACACCCTGCCGATGGTCGTGTTCGGCCGCATCTACCGGCTCGCGGCCGCCATGCGCAGCAAGGTCGACAAGGCCTACGCGCCGTACGGAGGGATGTCGCTCGGCGAGTTCGACGTCCTCGCCACGCTGCGGCGCTCGGGCGAGCCGTACACCCTCTCACCGCGCGAGCTGACCGCCACGCTGATGATCACGACCGGCGGGATGACGGGCCGGCTCGACAAGCTGGAGCGGGCCGGGCTGCTCACCCGCAGCCCCGACCCGAACGACCGGCGCGGCCTGCGGGTCACCCTCACCGACGAGGGCCGGGAACTCGTCGACCAGGCCGTCGGCGCCGGACTGGCCCAGCAGCGCACGGCCCTGGAGGCGGGACTCACCCAGGAAGAGGCGGAGCAGCTGGCCGGGCTGCTGCGCAAGCTCCTCGCCACGACGGCGTGACGCCGGGCCGGCCGGAGACGCACGAGGGCGCCGCGCGGTGACTGCACACCGTGCGGCGCCCTCGGGAGAGCGGAGAGGAGACCTACGCCTTCTTGACGCGGTCCTTGGACCTGTCGAGCACCATCACCAGGCCGGCGATGCCCAGGAACAGCACGAGCGGGAGACCCACGAACAGACCGAGGGTCTCGACGACCTCCAGCTTGGGGGCCGGGTCGTCACCGTCGTCGCGGGTCAGCGCGAGCGCGGGGGACGACATGAGCAGCATCATCAGCGTCGTACCGGCCGCGACGGCGCCGGCGCGCAGGGCGTTCTTCTTGTCCACGGTGCAAAAGTAGCGAACGCCTAAACGGGCCGCGCGCCCGGGGGTGCCGTACGGGCGCCGACGCGCTCCGCGACCACCCGCAGCAGATCGTGCGCGCGGGCCGAGGCGGCCAGCCGCTCCAGGGACACCGGCTGCCCGTCGGCGCCCGCCACGGGCAGCCGCCAGTTGGGGTACTGGTCCCAGGTGCCCGGCAGGTTCTGCGGTCTGCGGTCCCCCACCGCGTCCGGCAGCCACACCCCGACCATCCGGGCCGGCGTCGCCGCCAGGAAGCGGTGGAAGGCCCGGATCTCGGCCGTCTCGTCGCCCGGCCCCTCCGGCAGCAGACCGAGCCGCTGGAGCAGGCCCAGCCACTCGGCGGTCTCCGCCGCGTCCCGGCCCCGCTCCCGCTCCAGGTCGCCGGCGAGTAGCCCCAGCCGGTGGCGCAGCGTCACGTGGTCGCCGGACAGCCGGGCCGCGGTCGACGGCAGGTCGTGGGTGGTGGCGGTGGCCACGCAGTCGGCCCGCCACTCCTCCGGCGCCAGCGGACGGCCGCCGCCGGCCCAGTCCCGCTCGAACCACAGCACGGAGGTGCCGAGCACCCCGCGCCGGGCCAGCGCCTCCCGGACGCCCGGCTCGACGGTCCCCAGGTCCTCGCCGACCACCGCCGCGCCGGCCCGGTGGGCCTCCAGGACGAGCACGGCGAGCATCGCCTCCGAGTCGTAGCGGACGTACGTGCCCTCGGTCGGCTCGCCGCCGTCGGGCACCCACCACAGCCGGAACAGGCCCATCACATGGTCGATCCGCAGCGCGCCCGCGTGCCGCAGCAGTTCGCGCAGCAGACCGCGGTACGGGGCGTAGCCCTCGGCGGCGAGCGCGTCGGGGCGCCAGGGCGGCAGGCCCCAGTCCTGGCCGCGGGAGTTGAACGCGTCGGGCGGCGCGCCCACCGACATGCCCGCCGCGAAGACGTGCTGCTGCGCCCAGGCGTCGGAGCCGTCCGGGTGCACGCCCACGGCCAGGTCGTGCACGATCCCCACCGCCATCCCGGCCCGGCGGGCGGTGAGGGCGGCGTCGGCGAGCTGCCGGTCCGTCAGCCAGGCGAGCCGGCAGTGGAAGTCGACCCGGGCGGCGAGCCCGGCGTCGGCCCGGACCGCCGCCGCGGCCGAGCGCGGGTCGCGCAGCTCCGCGGGCCAGCGGCGCCAGTGGTGGCCGTGCCGCTCGGCGAGCGCCTGGTAGGTCGCGTGGTCCTCCAGGGCCCGGCCCCGCTCGGCCAGGAAGTCGCGGTAGTCGGCCCGGCGGCCCGGCCCGAGCTCCACGGTGTGCACCAGCTCCAGGGCGCGCCGCTTGACCTCCCACACCGCGTCCCGGTCGATCAGCGCGCCCTTGCCGAGGACCTGTTCGCGCAGCTCGGCGGCGTCGGCGAGGGCCAGGTCCAGCTCCTCGCGGCGGCCCGGGTCGACATATCCGTACTCCGGCACGTCCTCGATCCGCAGATGCACCGGGTCGGGGAAGCGGCGGGAGGACGGGCGGTACGGGGAGGGGTCGGTGGGCGCCCCGGGCACGGCCGCGTGCAGGGGGTTGACCTGCACGAAGCCCGCACCGTGCGTGCGGCCCGCCCAGTCGGCGAGGTCCCGCAGGTCCCCGAGGTCGCCCATGCCCCAGGACCGCTCGGACAGCAGCGAGTACAGCTGGACGAGCAGGCCGAAGGCCCGTCCGTCGGGGCCCGGCACGCGCGCGGGGGCCACGATCAGGGTGCTGGTGGAGCGGCGCCCGTCGGGCGCGAGGGCGACGAGCCGGTGCACGCCGAGCGGCAGACCGCTCCAGTCGGGGCCGGTGACGGTCCGTCCGGTCTCGGTGGTGACCGTGAGCCGGGTACCGGCGGGGAGCCCGCGCGGCGGCCGCGGCGCGGCTCCCGCACCCCTGGACGCCTGCTTCTGCTCGTGCGTCTGCGTCTGCTCCTGCGTCTGCTTCCGCTCCTGCTCCTGCTCCTGCTCCTGCTCCTGCTCCTGCCAGACCACCACCGTCGGCGGGAGCAGCCGCTCCCGGTCCGCCGCCTCCGCCGCTTCGAGCGCCGCGGCCAGCGCCTCCGGGGTGGACGCGTCGACGTCCAGGGCGCGCAGCACGGCCACCACGGTGGCCTCGGGCACGGTGACCGTGACGCCCTCGGACGGGGCGTACTCGGTGGCGACACCGTGCAGGGCGGCGAGACGGGCCAGGGTCACGTCACACTCCGGGGGACTCCGAACCGCCCGCGGTGGCGCGGGCGGTGGGTTCACTGGTCAGGGGAGCCGCCTCGATGAGGGGCGGTTCGCTGGTGAGCGGCGCGGCGTCGGCGAGGGGCGGCTCGCTCGTGAGCGGCGGGCCCTGCCGCGGAATGCGTATCCGTTTGCAGGTGGGGTCGGTCGCGGTCACGGGGTCTCCCGGTATGTCTCGACAGGTGGGACAGCACGAGGAGCCCTACCCACGGATCCCCGTTTTACCGGCGGAATTCGGCGAAAGCGCGCCACCTCGCCGAAACACCACCGGGCAAAGCAGACAGTTCGACCACGCGCATTGACACCCCGTCGGCCCGGGTGGTGGGCTCGTCATCCAATCGTGACCAACGGGTCCGGTGGCCGGCGGGTCCTCGTGGCCGCCGGACCGTCGTGACCGGCAGGCCGTCGTGACCACCGGGTCGCCGTGGCCGAAGGGCGGAGAGGAGTCCCGCGTGCACGTCGGACGCAGGAAGCGGACGGCGACGGCCGTGGCCGCGGCCGTCATCGGCGGACTCCTCGGCGGCGCCGTGCCCGGTGTCGCCCACGCGGCCCCCGTCTCCCCCGTCGCCACGCCCGACCGGCAGCCCGCCGCCGTCCCGCCGGTCTGGCCGCGCCCCCAGTCCCTGACCGCCGCGGGCGAGGCCGTACCGCTCGGCACCGAGGTGACCGTGCTCACCGCGCCCGAGGCCGACCCGTACGCCGTGACCGCCCTGCGCGCGCTGCTCCAGGCGGCCGGGGTGCGCACCGTGCACGAGGCGCTGCCCGGCCGCGGCCCGGTCCTCCGGGTCGGCGACAGCCTGGAGACGGAGGCGGCACTGCGCGCCCTCAAGGTGCCCGAGCGCGGCGACCTGCCCGACGGCGGCTACCGGCTCGCGACCGGCCGGCTCCAGGGCCGGGACACCGTCGTCCTCGACGGCGCGGGCGACGACGGGCTCTTCCACGCCGTCCAGACGCTCCGTCAGCTGGTCGGCACCACCGGGCAGGTCCCCGGCGTCGTCGTCCGCGACTGGCCGGCCGGCGCCGTGCGGGGACTGACCGAGGGCTTCTACGGCCGCCCCTGGTCGCCTGCCGAACGTCTCGCCCAGATCGACTTCATGGGCCGCACCAAGCAGAACCGCTATCTGTACGCGCCGGGCGACGACCCCTACCGCCGGGCGCTGTGGCGCGAGCCCTACCCGGCCGCCGAGCGGGCCGCGTTCCGCGAGCTGGCCGCCCGGGCCGCCGCCAACCACGTCACGCTCGCCTGGGCCGTGGCGCCCGGCCAGGCGATGTGCCTGTCGTCGGACGCGGACCTCAAGGCGCTCACCAGGAAGATCGACTCCATGTGGGCGCTCGGGGTGCGCGCCTTCCAGCTGCAGTTCCAGGACGTGAGCTACAGCGAGTGGCACTGCTCGGACGACGGCGACGCCTTCGGGAGCGGTCCCGGGGCCGCCGCCCGCGCCCACGCGCGCGTGGCGAACGCCGTCGCCGCGCACCTGGTGGAGCGGTACCCGGGCGCGGCCCCGCTGTCGCTGATGCCGACCGAGTACTACCAGGACGGCGCCACGGACTACCGCACCGCGCTCGCCGGCGCCCTCGACGCGCGCGTGGAGGTCGCGTGGACCGGCGTCGGCGCGGTGCCGCGCACCATCACCGGGCGGGAACTGGCCGGTGCCCGCGACGCGCTGCGGCACCCGCTGCTCACCATGGACAACTACCCGGTCAACGACTACGCCCAGGACCGGCTTTTCCTCGGCCCGTCGACCGGCCGCGAACCGGCCGTGGCCGCCGGGTCCGCCGGCTTCCTGGCCAACGCGATGGAGCAGGCCGCCGCCTCCCGGGTGCCGCTGTTCACCGCGGCCGACTTCGCCTGGAACCCGAAGGGCTACCGGCCGCAGGAGTCCTGGCGGGCCGCCGTCGACGAGCTCGCGGGCCCCGACCCGGCCGCGCGCGAG
The DNA here is from genome assembly GCF_042677525.1 of Streptomyces sp. NPDC127114. Taxonomy (NCBI): domain Bacteria; kingdom Bacillati; phylum Actinomycetota; class Actinomycetes; order Kitasatosporales; family Streptomycetaceae; genus Streptomyces; species Streptomyces sp. NPDC127114. The sequence continues at coordinate 120,223 of NZ_JBHXTJ010000007.1, read as the reverse complement.
GCCTTGCGGGCGCTCGCCGGGAACGACGCCTCGTCGATCCTCGACCCCGACGGGGAGTCCGCCTATCTGAAGCCGCTCGCCGCCGCCTTCTGGGCGAGCCGCGGCAAGGCCGACCCGGTCGCGCGGGAGAAGGCGGCGCGCGAGCTGCGGGCCGCCTTCACGGTGATGCGCGAGGCGCCCGCGCGTCTGAAGGGCACCGCGGACGGCACGCTGGGCGAGGAGGCCGGGCCGTGGCTCGACCGGCTCGCGCGGTACGGCGCGGCGGGCGAGACGGCCGTCGACATGCTGCTGGCCCAGGCCCGCGGCGACGGCGCGGCGGCCTGGCGGGCCCAGCTCGACCTGGAGCGGCGGCGCGCGGAGCTGCGGCCGGGCGGAGTGACGGTCGGCAAGGGCGTCCTCGACGCCTTCCTCGCCCGGGCGGTGTCGGAGTCGGCGGTCTGGACGGGCGCCGACCGGGCGCAGCAGGGCGGCCGGGGCGGAACGGCCGAGCCGGAGAGGGAGCCGGGCGCGTCGGAGAACGCGTACACCGTCCGGCTCGACCGCTCGCGGCCGGTGGAGACCCTGACCGTGATGACCGAGCCCGCCGAGAGCGCCGCCGGTGCCGGACCCACCGGCTTCCTCGAGGCGTACGTGCCCGGCGAGGGCTGGCGGCGGATCGGCCCGCTGGCCGCCTCGGGCTGGACGCAGGCGGACGTGAAGGGCCTGCGGGCGGAGGCGCTGCGGATCGTGTGGACCGGAGGCGGCGAGCCGCCCCGGGTACGGTCCCTGGTGCCGTGGTTCGCCGACGAGCCGCGCGCCGGGCTCGAACTGGCCCGCTCCGAGACCGACGCGGAGATCGGCGGCCCCGCCCGGCGGGTGGCCGTCACCCTGGAGGGGCGGCGGGCGGCCCCGGTGCGCGGGGCGCTGGCCGCGCGGGCACCCCGCGGAATCACGGTGCGGCTGCCGAAGGAGGCCGTGGTGCCGCGGGGCACCCGGACCACGGTGGCGCTGGAGGTGTCGGTGGCGGCGGACGTGCCGGCCGGCTCGTACGCGGTGCCGGTGTCGTTCGCGGGCGAGGAGCGGGTCCTGACGGTGCGGGCCTTCCCCCGTACGGCGGGCCCGGACCTGGCCCGTACGGCCACGGCCTCCTCCTCGGGCGACGAGACGCCCGACTTCCCCGCCGCGCTCGCGCTGGACGGCGACCCGGCCACCCGCTGGTCCTCGCCGGCCGAGGACGGGGCCTGGTGGCAGCTGGAGCTGGCGGAGCCGGCCCGGATAGGGCAGGTGGTCCTGCACTGGCAGGACGCCTACGCCTCCCGCTACCGCATCCAGGTCTCCGCCGACGGCCGCACCTGGCGCACGGCCGCCACGGTGCGCGACGGCCGGGGCGGGCGCGAGTCGGTCCGGATGGACGCGGCGGACACCCGCTTCCTGCGGGTGCAGGGCGACGCGCGGGCGACGCGCTACGGCTACTCGCTGTGGTCCGTGGAGACGTACGCCGTGGCGGACCCGGCGACGGGCACGGCGGACGCCGGCCCCGAGGGCACGCCACAGAACCCGACGGCCGGCGAGCCGGGCGGGACGGCACCCGGCGCACCGTAGAACCGTCCGGCGCACGCGCGCAGGGCCGGTCCGGCGCAGGACTCCCCATCAGACCGTCCGGCGCACGCGCGACGGGCCGGTCCGGCGCACGGCTCCCCGTTGAGCCCGCCGGCGCGCGCAGGGGCCGTCCGAAGCCTGTCCGGCGCACGGCTCCCCGTCGGAGCCGACCGGCGCCCTGCCCGCAAGACCGGTCCGGCGCAGGACTCCCCATCAGACCGTCCGGCGCAAGCGCGACGGGCCGGGTCCGGCGCACGGCTCCCCGTCGGAGCCGCCCGGCGCCCGGCGCGCAGGACGTGGACGGCGCCCTGCGCGGCCGGGTACGCGAAAGGCCCGGCTCAACCCGTCGTCAGCACCTCCTGAGGGGTGCTGCCGACGGCGTCGATCCGGGCCATGACGTCGTCCGCGCCGTACGGCTGGAGGTACGGCAGCCAGCGTGGGTCGCGATGGCCGGTGCCGATGATCCGCCAGGCGAGGCCGGTCGGCGGCGCGGGTTGGTGGCGCAGCCGCCAGCCCAGCTCCCGCAGGTGCCGGTCGGCCTTCACGTGGTTGCAGCGGCGGCAGGCCGCCACGACGTTCTCCCAGGCGTGCGTCCCCCCGCGACTGCGCGGAATGACGTGGTCGACGCTGGTTGCGACGCCACCGCAGTACGCGCAGCGCCCGCCGTCGCGGGCGAAGAGGGCTCTACGGGTCAAGGGAACGGGCCCCCGGTAGGGGACCCGCACGAACCGTTTGAGCCGCACCACGCTGGGCGCGGCGATGACACGGCTCTCGCTGTGCAGGAAGGCGCCGGACTCCTCGAGGCAGAGTGCCTTGTTCTCCAGGACGAGGACGAGCGCGCGGCGGAGCGGTACGACGCCGAGCGGCTCGTACGACGCGTTGAGGACCAGGACGTGCGGCACGGATGCCTCCTATGACGCCGGCGGCGCGTGGCTCGCGCCGGGACGAAACTGCCACCAGTCTCTCCTCATGCCTGGTCGGTGCGCCACCACATGGAGGTAACGGCCCTGGGGTGTTCTCGACCACATCGGCGGGCGTACGGGAGTCTTCCCCGGCCGTGGGCCGTCTTTCCCTGTGCACACGTGTGCGCACGACGGCGGGGCCACGCCCTGGGCCCCGTTAGTGTGGATGGATTGCGAACGCCTGCCTGGAGGTCTCCCCGTGCTCTGGTCCGCCCCGCCGACCGACGATCCCCAAACCGTCCCGGTGACGCTGGACGAGGCGGCGGAGAAGGCGACGAACGCCGCGGGCTGGGTGGAGCAGAACTGGTCCACCTGGCTGAACACCGGTCTGAAGATCCTGCTGATCCTGGTCGTGGCGCTGACCCTGCGGATGCTGGTCCGCAAGGCGCTGACGAAGCTGATAGAGCGGATGAACCGCTCGGCGCAGGCGGTGGAGGGCACCGCCCTCGGAGGCCTGCTCGTCAACGCCGAGCGGCGCCGCCAGCGCTCGGAGGCGATCGGCTCGGTACTGCGCTCGGTGGCGTCCTTCCTCATCCTGGGCACGGCCGGGCTGATGATCCTGGGCGCCTTCAAGATCGACCTGGCGCCGCTGCTCGCCTCGGCGGGTGTGGCCGGTGTGGCGATCGGTTTCGGCGCCCGCAACCTCGTCACGGACTTCCTCTCGGGCGTCTTCATGATCCTGGAGGACCAGTACGGCGTCGGTGACTCGGTCGACGCGGGCGTCGCGTCCGGCGAGGTCATCGAGGTGGGCCTGCGGGTGACGAAGCTGCGCGGCGTGGACGGCGAGATCTGGTACGTCCGCAACGGCGAGATCAAGCGCATCGGCAACCTCAGCCAGGGCTGGGCGACGGCGGCGGTCGACGTGACGGTCCGCCCGACGGAGGACCTGGACCGGGTGCGCGAGGTGATCACCGAGGCGGCCGAGACGATGTCCAAGGAAGAGCCCTGGAACGAGCGCCTCTGGGGCCCGGTCGAGGTCCTCGGCCTGACCGAGGTGCTGCTCGACTCGATGACGATCCGCGTCTCGGCGAAGACGATGCCGGGCAAGAAGCTGGGCGTGGAGCGCGAGCTGCGCTGGCGCATCAAGCGCGCCCTGGACGAGGCGGGCATCCGCGTCGTGGGCGGCATCCCGCCGCAGGCGGACGAGTCCGCGCCCACCGACCCGACGGCCTCCATGTCGGCCCCGTCGGCCTTCGCCTCCCCGGCCTCTCCCCAGTCCGCGGCGGCGACCCCGCTCCCGAAGCCGGACCTGACCAAGTGACGGCTGCCGGTTCCTCATGTCATGGGGGCGCCCTAGCATCTGCCCCCATGTCCCCGAGATTCTGGCTCGCCGTGCGGCTCTACGCAGCCCCGGTCCTCGGCACCTTCGCCCTGGCCCTGCACCACAAGCTGACCACCGGAAGCTGGACCTTCCCCGTCCTCTTCACCGTGCCCACCCTCGCGCTGGCCTCGTTCGCCTTCTGGCACAACCGCAGCCCGGAAGCCCGGGCGCGCCTGGAGTTCCGCCGAGCGGCCAAGCGCAATCTCTGAGCCGGCCGACCACACACACCAAGAGGGGCCTCGCCTGACGGCGGGGCCCCTTCTGTCGTACGTCGGCTGTCGGGTCTCGAGTCCGCCTGGGGCGGGCACGCGAAGTAGCCGCCGTGTTCAGGGTATTGACGGCCCACTGATCTCCGCCTTACCTTCCTCCCAACCCAATAGGAAACTTTCCTAACAGTGCACCCCACAGGCAGGTGGAGCGTCTTGGCCGGTACGACCCCGGGTACTCCCGGCACCCCGCGCGTGCTGCGCGCCATGAACGACCGGGCCGCGCTCGATCTGCTGCTCGCGCACGGGCCCTTGTCGCGGACCCGGATCGGGAAGCTGACCGGGCTGTCCAAGCCGACCGCCTCGCAGCTGCTCGCGCGGCTCGAGGCCGCAGGGCTCGTGGTGGTCACCGGGACCACCGAGGGGAGGCCGGGGCCCAACGCTCAGCTGTACGGGGTGAATCCGCGGGCGGCGTACGCGGCCGGGCTCGACGTCAGTCCCGAGCGGGTGCACGCGGCCGTCGCCGACGTCACCGGCGAGGTCGTCGGCGAGTTCCAGGTGCCGACGCCCGGGCGCGGCGCCGACGACGTGGTGCGGCAGGTCGTCGACGCCCTCGACGGGGCCGCCAAGGACGCCGGGCTCGCCCTCGGAGACGTACACCGTCTCGTCATCGGCACCCCCGGCGCCTTCGACCCGGCCACCGGGCGGCTCCGTTACGCCTCCCACCTGCCCGGCTGGCACTCCCCCACCCTCCTGGAGGAGCTGGCCGTCGCCCTGCCCATGCCGTTCGAGTACGAGAACGACGTCAACCTCGTCGCCATCGCCGAGCAGCGGCTCGGCGCCGCCCGCGACCACGAGGACTTCGTGCTGCTGTGGAACGAGGAGGGCATCGGCGCCGCCCTCGTCCTCGGCGGCCGGCTGCACCGCGGCTTCACCGGCGGCGCCGGCGAGGTCGGCTTCCTGCCGGTGCCCGGCACCCCGCTCGTCCGGCAGGTCGCCAAGGCCAACTCCGGGGGCTTCCAGGAACTCGCCGGCGTCCAGTCCGTACCCCGCATCGCCAAGGCCGTCGGCATCGAGACCCGCGAGCAGCCGTACGTGGAGACCGCCGCCGGGCTGCTCGCCCGCGCCGCCGAACTCCACGGCGAGGACGAGCGCTACGGCCGGCTCCTCGACGTCTACGCCGAGCGGCTCGCGACGGGACTCGCCGCCCTGGTCGCCGTGCTCGACCCCGAGCTGATCGTCCTGTCGGGTGCGGCCGTCAGCCCGGGCGGCGAGCCGCTGCGCGCCCGCGTCCAGACCCAGCTCGCCGATCTCGCCGCCGCCCGGCCACGGCTCGTCCTCGCCGAGGTCGACCGGCACCCGGTGCTGCGCGGCGCCCTCGAATCGGCCCTCGCCACCACGCGCGACGAGGTCTTCGACACCTCGCGGTAGCCGCGCCCCGGCCACCCCCGATTTTTCTCCGTTCGACCGCCTCGTCGAAGTTCTCCGCCCGACCGCCCCGTCCCGCCCTCCGTCCCAGGCCCTGTCCCGGCCCTCCGTTCCAGGGAGACTCCGTCATGCCCGCTCGCCCCCGCCGGCGCGCCGCCGCCGCCCTCGCCGCCACCGCCTCCATAGCGCTCTTCGCCTCGGCCTGTACCGGCCAGGCGGGCAACGGCGCCACCGACGACCCGAACGCCAAGACCACGATCACCTTCTGGCACGGCTGGTCCGCCGAGTCCGAGGTGAAGGCCATCAACGACAACATCAAGCGCTTCGAGCAGGCCCACCCCAACATCAAGGTGGACGTCGTCGGCAACATCAACGACGACAAGCTCAACCAGGCGCTGCGCACCGGCGGTTCGAAGGGACCCGACGTGGTCTCGTCCTTCACCACGTCCAACGTCGGCAAGTTCTGCTCCTCCGGCGCCTTCGCCGATCTGAAGCCCTTCGTCGAGAAGTCGAAGCTCGACCTCGAGAAGATCATCCCGAAGACGCTCCTCGACTACACCCAGTTCGAGGGCAGGCGGTGCGCCATGCCGCTGCTCACCGACGCCTACGGCCTCTACTACAACAAGGACGCCTTCAAGGCGGCCGGCCTCGACCCCGCGAAGCCCCCGAAGACGTACTCCGAGCTGCTCGCCTACGCGAAGAAGCTCACCAAGGCCAAGGGCGACGGCTACGAGCGGCTCGGCTTCATGCCGAACTACCACGGCTACGAGACCACCACCGAGCACTACCTGGGCAGTTGGGGTCCCTCGTACTTCGACCCCGCCACCGGCAGGTCCACCGTCGCCTCGGACCCCGCGGTCGCCGAGATGATGACCACCCAGAAGAAGATGGTCGACGAGCTCGGCGGCTACGCGAAGCTGGAGAAGTACCGCACCACCTTCGGCGACGAGTGGGGCGCCAAGCACCCCTTCCACACCGGACAGGTCGCCATGCAGCTCGACGGCGAGTGGCGGCTGGGCATGGCCACCGACGCCAAGGTGCCGTTCGACATCGGCGTCGCCCCGATGCCCGTCCCGGACGACCGCGCGGCGGAGTACGGCAAGGGCTTCCTGTCCGGCACGATCATGGGGATCGCGCCGCAGAGCAAGAAGCAGAACGCCGCCTGGGAGCTGGTCAAGTTCATGACCACGGACACGGAGGCCGTCGTCGCCTTCGCCAACGGCATCCGCAACGTGCCGTCCACCTTCGACGCCCTGAAGTCGCCGGACCTGAAGCTCGACCCGCGGTTCACGACCTTCCTCGACATCGCCCGGCACCCGAAGTCCAACACGCCGGCGGGCGCGGTCAACGGCGCCGCCTACCTCAACACGCTCCAGGACTTCGCCCTGCAGTACGAGAAGGGCGAGGTGTCCGACCTCAGGGCCGGTCTGGAGAAGACCGCCCGGCAGATCGACACCGACATCGCCAAGGCGAAGTAGCCGCGGATGAGTGCCCCCACCCTGCGTTCGAAGCGCCGTCGCTCGGCGCTCCGCACGGCCGCGTTCCTGTCACCGTGGCTCGTCGGGTTCGGCGTCTTCTTCGCGTACCCGATGGTCTCGACCGTGTACTTCTCCTTCATGGCCTACGACGGCTTCCAGCCGCCGTCCTTCAACGGCCTGGCCAACTGGACGTACGTCTTCCGGGACTACCCGATGTTCTGGCCGGCCCTGCGCAACACGCTGTGGCTGGTCGTGGTGATGACGGCCTGTCGGGTGGTCTTCGGCCTGGGCGTCGGTCTGCTCATCACGAAGATCAAGACCGGCGCCGGGGTCTTCCGCACGCTGTTCTACCTGCCGTACCTGGCTCCGCCGGTCGCGGCGACGCTCGCCTTCGTCTTCCTGCTCAACCCGGGCACCGGGCCGGTGAACTCGGTCCTGGAGGGGCTCGGCGTCCCCGCGCCCGCCTGGTTCAACGACGCGGCCTGGTCCAAGCCCGCGCTCACCATGCTCGCGGTGTGGGGCGTCGGCGACCTCATGGTCATCTTCATGGCCGCGCTGCTCGACGTGCCGAAGGAGCAGTACGAGGCCGCCGAGCTGGACGGGGCCTCCGCCCTCCAGCGCTTCCGCTTCGTGACTCTGCCGAACATCTCGCCGATCGTGATGTTCGCCGTCGTCACCGGGATCATCCAGGCGATGCAGTACTACACCCAGCCCCTGGTGGCCGGGAAGGTCGCCTCCGGCGTCATCGGCGGCTCGGGCCAGCAGTTCGAGCCGGGATACCCGGACAAGTCCACGCTGACCCTGCCGCAGCTCGTCTACAACCTCGGCTTCCAGCGCTTCGACTACGGAGCGGCCTGCGCCACCGCCCTCGTCCTCTTCGCCCTGGCCATGGTCTTCACCGGGCTGCTCATGCGCCGCCGCGGCGGCCTCGTCCAGGCAGGTGACTGAACCATGAGCCAACTGCTCCAGAGCCGCGAGGCCGTGCGGCCGGCCGCCGCCGAGCCCACCCCGGCCTCCCGCACCGCCCGCCGCAGGGCGCTGCTGCACTGGATCGCCGTGCACGCGCTCGGCATCGCCGCCGCGCTGTTCTTCGTGCTGCCGTTCGTCTTCGTGCTGCTCACCTCGCTGATGAGCGACCAGCAGGCGCTCACCCGCGACCTCACCCCGGACACCTGGGAATGGGGCAACTACGTCCGGGTCTTCGAGGCCCCGGGCTTCCTCACCTGGTGGCGCAACACGCTGCTGTACGCGGGCCTCGGCACCGTCCTGACGGTGGTGTCCTCGGTCCCGGTGGCGTACGCGCTCGCCAAGTTCCGCTTCCGCGGCAGCCGGCTCGCCCTGATGCTCGTGATCTCGATGATGATGCTGCCGCCGCAGGTCGTCGTCATCCCGATGTACCTGTTCTGGGCCAAGCAGCTGGACCTGTCCGGCAGCCTGTGGCCGCTGATCGTCCCGATGGCCTTCGGCGACGCCTTCTCCATCTTCCTGCTGCGCCAGTTCCTGCTGACCATCCCGAACGAGTACCTCGACGCCGCCCGCGTCGACGGCTGCGGCGAACTGCGCACGCTCGTCCGGGTCGTGCTGCCGATGGCGAAGCCGGGCATCGCGGCCGTCGCGCTGTTCCAGTTCTTCGCCGCGTGGAACGACTACTTCGGGCCGCAGATCTACGCCTCGGAGAACCCGGCCGCGTGGACCCTGAGCTACGGCCTCGAGTCGTTCAAGGGCGCGCACCACACCGACTGGAATCTCACCATGGCCGCGACCGTCCTGGTCATGGCCCCCGTGATCCTCGTCTTCTTCTTCGCCCAGAAGGCATTCGTCGAGGGCGTCACACTGACCGGAGTGAAGGGCTGACTGATCCCATGCCGCAGACATCCGGGGGCCGGCCCCCGAACCCCCTGCCGAGGAAGATCGCCGTCGTCGGGGGCGGCTCCACCTACACCCCCGAACTGATCGACGGGTTCGCGCGCCTGCGCGACACCCTGCCCGTCACCGAACTCGTCCTGGTCGACCCGGCCGCCGAGCGCCTGGAACTCGTCGGCGGCCTGGCCCGGCGGATCTTCGCCAGACAGGGCCACGACGGGGTCGTCACCACCACCTCGGACCTCGACGCAGCGGTCGACGGCGCCGACGCGGTCCTGCTCCAGCTGCGGGTCGGCGGACAGGCCGCCCGCGAGCGCGACGAGACCTGGCCCCTGGAGTGCGGCTGCGTCGGCCAGGAGACCACCGGCGCCGGCGGCCTCGCCAAGGCGCTGCGCACGGTCCCGGTCGTCCTGGACATCGCCGAGCGGGTCCGCCGCACCAATCCGGACGCCTGGATCATCGACTTCACCAACCCGGTCGGCATCGTCACCCGTGCGCTGCTCCAGGCCGGCCACAAGGCCGTCGGCCTGTGCAACGTGGCGATCGGCTTCCAGCGGAAGTTCGCCGCGCTGCTCGGCGTCTCCCCCGCCGAGGTGCACCTCGACCACGTGGGCCTCAACCACCTGACCTGGGAAACCGGGGTACGGCTCGGGGGCCCCGAGGGCGAGGACGTGCTGCCCCGGCTGCTCGCCGAGCACGGCGACGCCGTCGCCGAGGACCTGCGGCTGCCGCGGTCCGTGGTGGACCGGCTCGGCGTCGTCCCCTCGTACTACCTGCGCTACTTCTACGCGCACGACGCCGTCGTCGAGGAGCTGCGCACCAAGCCGTCGCGGGCCGCCGAGGTCGCCGCGATGGAGAAGCAGCTCCTGGAGATGTACGGGCACCCGGCGCTCGACGAGAAGCCCGAGCTGCTCGCCAGACGCGGCGGCGCCTTCTACTCGGAGGCGGCCGTGGACCTCGCGGCCGCGCTGCTGGGCGGAGGGGGCTCGCCGTACCAGGTGGTGAACACGTACAACAAGGGCACGCTGCCGTTCCTGCCGGACGACGCGGTGATCGAGGTGCAGGCGGCGGTGGGTCCGAAGGGTCCGGTGCCGCTGCCCGTGGCGCCGCTCGACCCGCTGTACGCGGGCCTGGTCGCGAACGTCTCCGCCTACGAGGACCTGGCCCTTGAGGCGGCGCTGCGCGGCGGGCGCGACCGGGTGTTCAAGGCGCTGCTCGCGCACCCGCTGGTGGGCCAGTTCGCGTACGCGGACGGGCTGACCGACCGGCTGATCGCGCACAACCGGGAGCACCTGGCGTGGGCCTGACCGGGGTACTCCTCGCCGTGGACGCGGGGAACAGCAAGACCGACGTCGCGGTCCTCGCCCCGGACGGCACGGTCCTGGGCGCGGCGCGCGGCGGCGGGTTCCGGCCGCCGGTGGTGGGTGTGGCGGCGGCGGTCGACGCGCTCGCGGAGATCGTGGACACGGCGTGGGCGGCGGCCGGCGGCGGTGGCGCACCGCCGGTCTTCGAGCACGTCGCCGCCTGTCTCGCCAACGCCGATCTGCCGGTCGAGGAGGCGGAGTTGAAGGCCGCGCTGGACGCGCGCGGCTGGAGCCGCTCGGTCCGGGTGCACAACGACACCTTCGCGATCCTGCGGGCCGGGGTCGACGAGCCGCGCGGTGTCGCCGTGGTGTGCGGGGCCGGGATCAACTGCGTGGGCATGACGCCGGACGGGCGCACCGCCCGCTTCCCGGCGATCGGGAAGATCTCCGGGGACTGGGGCGGTGGCGGCGGCCTGGCCGAGGAGGCGCTGTGGTTCGCCGCGCGCGCCGAGGACGGGCGGGGCGTACCGACCGCGCTGGCCAGGGACCTGCCGGAGCACTTCGGGCTGCCGTCGATGTACGCGCTGATCGAGGCGCTGCACCTGGGGCGCGTGCCGCCGGAGCGCAGGCACGAGCTGACGCCGGTGCTGTTCCGTACGAGCGCGGCGGGCGACCCGGTGGCCCGGTCGCTGGTGGACCGGCTGGCGGAGGAGGTCGTGGCGCTGGCGTCCGTCGCGCTCGGCCGGCTCGGACTGCTCGACGAGGAGGTGCCGGTGGTGCTCGGCGGCAGCGTGCTCGCCGCGCGCCATCCGCGTCTCGACGCGCGGATCGCCGCGCTCCTCGCCGTGAAGGCGCCGAAGGCGGCGGTCCGCGTGGTGACCGCACCGCCGGTGCTCGGCGCGGGGCTGCTCGCCCTCGACGCGGCGGGCGCGCCGCCGGAGGCGGCGGCACGGCTGCGGGAGCACTACGCGGCCTGAGGGCACACGGTGCGGATGGCGACGGCCGTGGCCGTGGTGGGTGCGGGGCGTTCCTCCGGGGGCGCCCCGTACGCATGTTCACTCGTTCGAGGACGTTCGGGGTGGAACCGATTCCGGCCAGCAGGCGTATTCATGGTGAAGGGGGTTCGCCTGCGACGGCCAGGGGAGCATGGGGCACGATAGGAACAAGATCAGGTCAATCCCGGTGTGCGAAACGGGCGCTGCGGCCATACTGCTGGCCGGGTAGTCGTCCGCCGTTCCGCCGGCAGGACGGGTCGACGTCTGAGACCGAGGGGGAGGTCACGTGACATACCCGCCGAACGCGCCCGCCGCCTCGGCGGCGCAGGGCACCACCGCCGCGCCCGCGCGGCCGGGTCCCGCCGTGCCGGCGCAGGCGACGCAGGCCGGGCACGGGCCGGCCGCCGCTCCGCCGCCGGCCTCGCCCGGTGCCTGGGCCGAGGCCCGCGAGGTGCTGCGCCGCGCCGCCACGACCGAGCCGGGCCGGCTGCGGATCCTCGGCGCGGTCCTGGCGCTGCTGGTCGTCGCCTTCGGCGCCGTCACGGCCTACGAGGTCGCCGACCGCGCCTCGTACGCGGACGACGTGGTGGGCCGCAGCCAGCCGCTGAGCGCCGACGCCGCCGACATCTACCGCTCCCTCGCCGACGCGGACGCCACGGCCGCGAGCGGCTTCCTGGCCGGCCCGCAGGAGTCCGAGCAGGTCCGCAAGCGGTACGCGGACGACATCGCCACCGCCTCCCGGCTGCTCGTCAGGGCAGCCGCGAGCACCGACGCGGGCGGTGACTCGGCCCGTGAGATCGCCACCCTGAGCGAGTACCTTCCGCGCTACACGGGCCTGATAGAGCGGGCCCGCGCCGCCAACCGGCAGGGCCTGCCGCTCGGCGGCGCCTATCTGCGGTACGCGAACCTGACCATGAGCCGGCAGCTGCTGCCCGCCGCCGAGCGGCTGTACGCGGCGGAGACCGAGCGGCTGCACCAGGACGACGACGAGGCCCGCGCCTGGCCGGTCCTGTCGCTCGCGCTCGGGCTGCTCACCCTCGCCGTGCTGGTCTGGGTCCAGCGCCGCAACTACCTCCGGACCAACCGGGTGTTCAACCGCGGGCTGCTCGCCGCGAGCGCCTCCTGTCTGGTGGCCCTGCTGTGGCTGCTCGCCGGGCACGGGCTCGCCCGCGCCGGTCTCGACGACGCCCGGGCGCACGGCCAGGAGTCCCTCCAGGTGCTCAACGAGGCCCGGATCAGCTCCCTGAAGGCCCGTGCCAACGAGAACCTGGCCGTGGTGGCGCGCGGCGCCGTGCTCACCGAGGACGGCAAGACCGACAAGTACGAGGCCGACTACGCCGCCGGCGCGGACGCGCTGGGCGCCGCGCTGGACGCGGCGGAGCGACTCGCCGACGACGCGGAGGGACGCGGCCCGCTCACCGAGGCCGCCGCGCGCGCCGGTGAGTGGCGCGAGCGGCACGCGAAGGCCCGCGAGCTCGACGACGCGGGCGACTTCACCCGCGCCATGGAGAAGATCATCGGCAGCACGGAGTCGACCGGTCAGTCCTTCGACCAGGTCGACGCGGCGCTCGGCCGGGCCCTCGCCCACGAGCAGGACGAGTTCACCCGCGCCGCCGAGGGCGGCCGGGACGCGCTGACCGGGCTGCCGCTGGGCGCGGCGGTCCTGGGTGTGCTCGCCGCGGGATGCGCCGTCACGGGCGTCAACCGCAGACTGTCGGAGTACCGGTGAGAGGGGGCGGGATGCCGGACGGCGTCGAGACGACGAACGGGACGGCCGGGGTGCCGGGCGGCGCCACCACGCCGTCCGCCGCGGCACCGCGGGGCGCCGCGCGCCTGCGCGGCTGGGGCGGGGTGGCCGCGATGGCCGTGGCCTGCGCCCTGACCGCCTCCCTCGCGCTGTTCGCGCTTCCGCGCGCCGGGGAGGCCGCCCCGTCCGCCCGGCCCGGGGCGGGTCCGGGCGTGGGCCGGGGCGTGCAGGTCAAGGCGGAGAACGCGGACACCTGCGAGAACCCGGAGGCCTCGCTGACGCCGTCGTCGGCCGACGGCCCCGCGGTGACCCGGATCAAGAACCGCGGCAAGCTGATCGTGGGCGTCGACCAGTCCAGCTACAACTGGGGCTTCCGCACGCCGCCGACGGTCACCCGGCAGCCCGACGGTTCGGTGAAGGAGGTCCCCGGCGAGCTGCGCGGCTTCGACATCGACCTGGCGAAGGCCATCGCGAAGTCGATCCTGGGCTCCGAGGACGCCGTCATCTTCCGCACCATCCCGACCAACCAGCGGATCACCGCCCTGGAGAGCGGCAAGGTCGACCTGGTGGTGCGCACGATGACCATCAACTGCAAGCGCATCCAGCAGGTCGCCTTCTCCACCGCCTACTTCCAGGCCGGCCAGCAGGTCCTCGCGCCCAAGTCCTCCACCGTGACCGGCTACGACTCCTCGCTGAGCGGCAAGCGGGTGTGCACCGCCGAGGGCTCCACGGCCTACGAGGCGCTGGAGGCGAAGTCGTTCGGCGCGGTCTTCAAGGACGTGGGCGACGGCACCAAGGACGACCCGGACCTGCTGACGGTGCCCAACCAGCTGGACTGCCTGGCCCGGCTGCAGATGGGCGAGGTCGACGCGGTCCTCACCGACAACGCGCTGGCCGCCGGACAGGCCGCCCAGGACCCGGCCGTGGAGCTCAAGGGCCGGCCCTTCACCACCGAGTACTACGGGGTGGCCGCGAAGCTGGGCGACGACGACCTGGTGCGCCGGGTCAACCAGGTGCTGGTGGAGTACCGGCAGGGCCCCTGGCAGAAGGCGTACCAGAAGTGGCTGGCGGCGGACCTGCCCGGGATATCCGGACCGCCCGCCCCCACGTACAAGTAGCACGAGACGAGAGGTGATCGATGGGCGTCGCGGGACCCCCCGGGCCGGTGATGGACCGGGACGAGGTGGACCGTGCGCTGGCGCGGCTCGGCGCTGAGCACAAGGCGGTCGAGGACTCGCTCCTCGCCCTCCAGGACCACGCCGGACGCCGGCTGCTCGAAGGCGCCGAGCTCACCGGCACGACCCGGGAGCGCTGGCAGACCGCCGAGCGGACGATCACCCTGCTGTGGGCGTACTTCGACGCGTACACGGCCGCCCTGCACGACGCCCGCGAGCTGCGGGCCCGGCGCCGCTGGCCCGGCCGGGAGGAGCTGGCCGAACTCACCGACCGGCTGCGGGGCGAGAGCGTCCACGTCCCGGGCGGCGCGATCGGACAGGCCGCGCTCGCCGAGCGGTTCACCCTGGACGGACTGGTCCGGCGGATGAACGAGCTGTACGCCTCCTCGCTCGACGTGGTGGTCACCGCCGACGCCGTGTGGTCGGCGCTGCCCGCGCGCATAGACCTGCTCGCCGCCGAGCTGGGCCGGACGCGTTCGCTGGCGCACTCGGTGGGCGTGCGGCCCGGGGAGCACCCGGCCGGGGACGAGCTGGAGTCGATCACCGCCGAGCTGTCCGCGCTGCGCGCCCAGGTGGTGTCCGATCCGCTGGCCTTCTGGCGTCCCGCGCAGGGCAGTTCGGCGCCGGGCGGCGGCCGTCCGGACACCGGGCGGTACGACACGGCGGCCCGCGCGCTGGAGGACATCCGGCGCGAGATCGAGGCGGTGCTCCAGGTCCGGCAGGACTCCGAGGAGCGGCTGCTGCGGCTGCGGGACGTGCTGTCGCGGGCGGACCGGACGCTCGCGGAGGCGCGGGCGGCCCGGGGCGAGGTCCTCGCGAAGATCGCCGCCTCCGAGGTGCCGGCCGTCAGCGGCCCGCCGACGGCGCTCCAGGAGCGGCTGGCCGCGGCCGCCGAGTACCGCAGGCACGCCCAGTGGCACCGGCTCTCGCCGCTCCTGGACGCCCTGGAGCGGGAGGCGGAGGAGGAACTGCTGCGGGCCCGCGAGTCGTTGACGGCGGTGACCGCGCCGCTCGCGGTCCGCGCCGAGCTGCGCGGCCGGCTCGACGCGTACAAGGCGAAGGTGGCCAGGCTCGGGGCGGCGGAGGATCCGCTGCTCATCGAGCGGTACGACACGGCACGCCGGATGCTGTGGAGCGCACCGTGCGATCTGCGGGCCGCCGAACAGGCGGTGCTGCGCTACCAGCAGGCGGCGGCGGAGACGCTGTCGGCACCGAGAGACGGCGGGGGGAACCAGTGGTGAGCGAAGGGTCCGGAGTGGGCAGCTGTCAGCGTCCGTCGTGCGAGGGCTCGTACGAGGACATGGGCGGCGGCGAGCTGTACTGCGACACCTGCGGTCTCGCCCCGGTCGTCGCGCCCGGGGGCGTGCTGCAGGCGACGCGTACCGGGATGGCGGTGGCCGGGACCGGCACCGGTCGCGGGGGCGATTCGGGCCGTTCGGCCTCGTCGGCGTCGTCGCGCGTGTCCTCGCGCTCGGCGCGGTCCGCGGCGTCCCGGCGTTCGGTGTCCGGGCGGCTCTCGCGCTCGCTGTCGGGGGCGAGCGGTGCCTCCCGTTCGGTGTCGGTGCGCAGCTCGGGTTCGACCGGCGGCCAGTCGGGGCGGGGCCGGCTCGGCGCCGGTCTGGTCTCGGTGCCGGAGGTGCCGCGGCCCGACCCGCGGGGCGCCGTGATGGACAACCCGGAGGTGCCCGAGAGGAAGCGTTTCTGCTCGCGTTCGGACTGCGGCGCGCCGGTGGGCCGTTCGCGCGGCGACCGGCCGGGCCGTACCGAGGGCTTCTGCACCAAGTGCGGCCACCCGTACTCCTTCGTTCCGAAGCTGCGCGCCGGGGACGTGGTCCACGGGCAGTACGAGGTGGCGGGCTGTCTCGCCCACGGCGGTCTCGGCTGGATCTACCTCGCCGTCGACAAGGCGGTCTCGGACCGCTGGGTGGTCCTCAAGGGCCTGCTCGACACCGGCGACCAGGACGCCATGGCCGCGGCCATCTCCGAGCGCCGCTTCCTCGCGGAGATCGAGCACTCCAACATCGTCCGCATCTACAACTTCGTCGAGCACCTGGACCAGCGCACGGGCTCCCTGGACGGCTACATCGTCATGGAGTACGTGGGCGGCAAGTCCCTCAAGGAGATCGCCAACGGGCGGCGCACCCCGGACGGCCGGCGCGACCCGCTGCCGGTCGAGCAGGCCTGCGCGTACGGCATCGAGGCCCTGGAGGCGCTCGGTCACCTGCACAGCCGCAACCTGCTGTACTGCGACTTCAAGGTCGACAACGCGATCCAGACCGAGGACCAGCTGAAGCTCATCGACATGGGCGCGGTCCGGCGGATGGACGACGACGAGTCCGCGATCTACGGCACGGTCGGCTACCAGGCGCCGGAGGTCGCCGAGGTCGGCCCCTCCGTGGCGAGCGACCTGTACACGGTGGCACGCACCCTGGCCGTCCTCACCTTCGACTTCCAGGGCTACACCAACGTCTTCGTGGACTCGCTGCCCGAGCCGGACGGCATCGAGGTCTTCCGTACGTACGAGTCCTTCTACCGCTTCCTGGTGCGGGCCACCGACCCCGACCCGGCCCGCCGGTTCGGCTCCGCGCAGGAGATGGCCGAGCAGCTGACGGGCGTACTGCGGGAGGTCGTCGCGCTCCAGTCGGGCCGGCCGCGGCCCGCCCTGTCGACGCTGTTCGGCGCCGAGGTGCGGGTCACGGACACCGAGCTGTTCGAAGAGCTCACCGAGGACGTGTCGGTGCT
Organism: Streptomyces sp. NPDC127114; assembly: GCF_042677525.1. Taxonomy (NCBI): domain Bacteria; kingdom Bacillati; phylum Actinomycetota; class Actinomycetes; order Kitasatosporales; family Streptomycetaceae; genus Streptomyces; species Streptomyces sp. NPDC127114. Next base: position 103,424 of record NZ_JBHXTJ010000007.1, on the reverse strand, counting down.
CGGCGCGCGGGAGCGGCGGCGCGGCAGGAAGACGCTGCCGACCTCCGTCAACGGCCGGGCCGGGAGCTTCCTGCGGCCCTTCGACGTGACCGCGACGGCACTCGCGCTGCCGGTGCCGAGGGTGGACGCGGCCGATCCCAACGCCGGTTTCCTCGCCGGCCTGCTCGCCGCCGCGCCCGCCGAGCTGATCACCGCGCTGCACGCGGCGCCGGTCACCTCGCTCGAACTGCGGCTCCGCGAGCTGCGGGCGCGCCTGGAGATGGGCGACCTGGTCTCCGCCGGGCGTTCGCTCGACGACCTGGAGCACGGCCACGCGGACGACTGGCGGGTGGTCTGGTACCGGGGCGTGACCTCCCTGGTCGGCGGCGACCGGGAGAGCGCGGCGGTCTCCTTCGACGCCATCTACGACGCCTTCCCGGGCGAGCCCGCGCCCAAGCTGGCGCTCGGCGTCTGCGCCGAGCTGCTCGGCCAGCTGGACAACGCGGCGGAGTACTACCGCCTGGTGTGGGCGACCGACCCCAGCTATGTCAGTGCCGCGTTCGGCCTGGCCCGGGTGCAGCTCGCGGCCGGCGACCGGACGGGCGCGGTGCGCACCCTGGAGTCGGTGCCCGAGTCGTCCATCCACTACACGGCGGCCCGGGTCGCCGCCGTACGGGCCCGGCTGCGGCGCCGGCCGGCCAACGAACCGCTGGGCGCCGACCTGACCGCCGCCGCGGCCCAGGTCTCCGCGCTGCAGGGCTTCGGCCTCGACGCGGTGCGCCGTGAACAGCTGTCGACGGAGGTGCTCGGCACGGCACTCGACTGGGTGCTGTCCGGGAGCCCCGGCGCGGGCCCGGCCGGCACGGCGCTGCTGGGCAGCGAACTGGACGAGCGCGGACTGCGCTTCGGCCTCGAACGCTCGTACCGGGTGCTCGCCCGGCTCGCCCAGCGGGGCGAGGAGAGGATCGAACTGGTGGAGCGGGCCAACCGCTTCCGCCCCAGGACGTGGGTGTGAGTATGTCGTTGAAGCCCAAGCCGCCGCACCCGCTCGGGAACTGCCCCGGCTGCGCGGAGCCGCTCGAGTCGGGTGACCGGTTCTGCGGCGCGTGCGGCTTCGACCTGTCGGCCGCCGAGGTGCCGGACCGGCCGACGGTGCCGATCGCGCTGCCCGTGGAGTGGCCGGAGCCGCCGCCCCGGGACCCGCAGTCGCTGACGACGGCCACCCAGCACCCCGGCGACCTGCCGGGCACCGACTCGGGCGGCCGCGACCTGCCGACGATCCCGGTCCGCACGGACGAGGTGCCGCAGGCCCCGGCGGCCGAGGCTACGGCCGCCGGGGCCACGGCCGGCCAGGCGCCTGCCGCCGAGGCTACGGCCGCCGGGGCTGCGGCCGCCGGGGCCACGGCCGGCCAGGTGCCGGCCGCCGAGGCTCCGACCGGCCAGGCGCCTGCCGGCCAAGTGCCGGTCGGCCAGGCACCGGTCGGCCAGGCGCCTGCCGGCCAAGTGCCGGTCGGACAGGAGCCGGTGAGCCAGGCGCCTGCCGCCGCGGTGCACGGAGCCGGGGCGGGGCCTGAGGCCGCCGCGGAGCACGGAGCCGGGGCGGGGCCTGAGGCCGCCGCGGAGCACGGAGCCGGGGCGGGGCCTGAGGCCGCAGCGAGGCAGGGTGCCGCGGCGGGGCACGAGGTCCCCGCGTCCTCGCCCGAGTCCGCTGCCGGGCACGGCACGGAGTCCGGCGCCGTGCCCGGCGCCGAGGCCGTACCGCCTTCCGACGACGGCGACTTCACGCTGCCCGCGCCCGATCCCCGGGCGGCGCTGCGCGCCGAGGCCGTGGCGCCGTCACCCGCGCCGGCGGCCGGCGACGGGCGGAAGGTGTGCGTGGCCTGCCGGACCGGACGGGTCGACGACGACGGCTACTGCGAGCACTGCGGGCACGCCCAGCCGCGGGACCGCGACCACATGGAGGAGGAGCTGCCGGCGGTCGCGGCCGTCAGCGACCGCGGGCTGCGCCACCACCGCAACGAGGACTCCTTCGCCGTCGCGTCCGCCGCACTGCCCGACGGCTCGCCCGCCGCGCTCGCCGTCGTCTGCGACGGCGTCTCCTCCGCGACCCGCCCCGACGAGGCGTCCGCCGCCGCCGCGTCCGCGGCGCGCTCCGCGCTCGTCACGGCACTGCCCCGTGGCACCCACCCGCAGCAGGCCATGCAGGAGGCGATCGTGGCCGCCGCCGAGGCGGTCACCGCACTGGCCGAGCGCCCGGAAGGCGAGCGGGAGCACCAGAACGCGCCGGCCTGCACCATCGTCGGCTCCATCGTCGCCGACGGGCTGCTCGTCGTCGGCTGGGTCGGCGACAGCCGGGCGTACTGGGTGCCGGACGACCGCGCCACACCGCCCGCCCGGCTCACCGAGGACGACTCGTGGGCCGCGCAGATGGTCGCGGCGGGTCTGATGAGCGAGGCGCAGGCCTACGCGGACGAGCGCGCCCACGCGATCACCGGGTGGCTCGGCGCGGACAGCTACGAACTGGAGCCGCACACCGCCGCGTTCAAGCCGGACCGGCCGGGCGTGGTCGTGGTCTGCACGGACGGCCTGTGGAACTACGCGGAGGCCGCGGACGACATGGCCCGGGTCCTTCCGCCGGACGCGGCCGAACGCCCGCTGCACGCCGCGCAGGTACTGGTCGGCCACGCCCTCGACGGCGGAGGCCACGACAACATCACGGTCGCGCTGCTGCCGTTCGCCCTTCCGTCCGCGGGAGCGGGATCGGGACCGGCCGGACCGGCCTGACCTGCCTCACCGGCCTGACTGGCCTGACTGGCCTGACTGGCCTGACTGGCCTGACCGTCCGTTCCCTCATCCCTTCTTCTCTCTTCCTCTTTCTTCCTCATTTCTTCGCGTGAGCCGAGGAGCCGAATCACCCATGGCGAACTTCTCCAAGCCGACCGGGCCGCAGTTCTCGGTGGACGTGTACCAGAACGAGTTCCTGCCGGAGGGCGGGCGGGACGTCAACGCGATCGTCACCGTCACCGCCACCGGTGGCGGCACCGCCGGCTCGTTCCGGCCGGCCGCCGGCTCCGCCGCCGTCGTCCTGATGCTCGACTGCTCGGGCTCGATGGACTACCCGGCGACCAAGATGCGCGGCGCCCGCGAGGCGACCGCCGCCGCGATCGACACCCTGCGGGACGGCACCTCCTTCGCCGTCGTCGCCGGTACGCACGTGGCGAAGGAGGTCTATCCGGGGAACGGTCGGCTCGCCGTGGCCGACGCCCGCACCCGCGCCGAGGCGAAGGACGCGCTGCGCGGGCTGAGCGCGGGCGGCGGCACGGCCATCGGCACCTGGCTGCGGCTGGCCGAGCGGCTGCTCTCCTCCGCCGACGCGGCCATCCGGCACGGCATCCTGCTCACCGACGGCCGCAACGAGCACGAGTCGCCGGCCGAGCTGCGGGCGGCCCTGGACGCCTGCGCGGGCCGGTTCACCTGTGACGCCCGCGGCGTCGGCACCGACTGGGAGGTCGAGGAGGTCAAGGGCATCGCGCGGGCGCTGCTCGGCACGGCCGACATCGTCGCAGACCCGGCCGGGCTCACCGCCGACTTCACGGCGATGATGGGGCACGCCATGGGCAAGGAGGTCGCGGACGTCGCCCTGCGCCTGTGGACCCCGGTCGGCGTGGAGATCGGCTTCGTGAAGCAGGTCGCGCCGACGGTCGAGGACCTGACGGGCCGGCGCACCGAGGCGGGCCCGCGCGCCGGCGACTACCCGACCGGCTCGTGGGGCGACGAGTCCCGCGACTACCACGTGTCCGTACGGGTCCCGCAGGCGGCGATCGGCCAGGAGATGCTGGCCGCCCGGGTCTCGCTGATCGTCCCGGACCCGGCCGGCGGCGCCCCGACCACGCTGTCCCAGGGACTGGTACGGGCGGTGTGGACCGACGACATGGTGATGTCCACCTCCATCAATCCGCAGGTCGCGCACTACACGGGACAGGCCGAGCTCGCGGACGCCATCCAGGAGGGACTCGACGCACGCAAATCGGGTGATTACGACGGCGCGACGGCCAAGCTCGGGCGAGCCGTGCAGCTCGCGGCGGCCTCCGGCAACGCCGATACCGCGAAACTCCTTTCGAAGGTGGTGGACGTGGTCGACGCCGCGACGGGTACTGTGCGTTTGAAGGCGAAGGTCGCGGAAGCGGACGAGATGACTCTCGAGACGCGCTCCACCAAGACCGTTCGCGTGAAGAAGTAGGCCCGTCAGGGCGAGGACGACGAGAGGGGGAAGCACCGACATGCCGACCTGCCCGAACGGACACCAGTCGGTCTCCGACGACTGGTGCGAGGTCTGCGGCCACCGCATGGCGGCCGGGGCGGGCGCGCCGACGGGTGCCGTACCGCCGCCTCCCCCGCCGCCGCCCGCGTACGGCTACCCCGGCCCCGGAGGCCCGGGCGGACCGGCCGGCCCGGCCGGTCCTGGTGCGCCGGGTGCCCCGGTGCCGCCTCCTGCCGCGCCCGGCGGCTTCGGACCGGGCGGCGACCCGAACGCCACCGCCCACGCCGAGCTGTGCCCGCAGTGCCGCACCCCGCGCGAGCACATGGCGCCGTTCTGCGAGGAGTGCCGCTGGAACTTCCTCACGAACACGGCGACCTCGTACACCCCGATCGCCCCGTCGCACGCGCCACGCCCGCCGGCCGCGCCGCAGGGCCCGCCGCCGGGTCTCAACCTGCCGCCCGGTTTCCAGTCGCCGCCGCGGCCCGCGCAGCCGCAGCACCCGGACGCGTTCGACTACCAGGGCTCGCGTCCGTCCCAGGTGAACCGTCCCGCCGAGCCGCTGGGCGCCGACCCGACCCACCACCAGGCACCGCCGCAGCGCCCGCCGATGCCGGAGCCGCCGCAGGCACCGCAGCCGCCCCAGGCCGGGCAGCCGCCCCAGGCTCCGCCGGCCCCGCAGGCCTTCCCGGCCGCGCCGCCGCAGCCGGCCCCGCCGCAGCCGCGCGCGGACGACGACTGGATGCTGCCGCCGCCCTCGCAGCCGCAGCACCCCGCACCGCCCGCGCCCGCGCCCGCGCCGCAGGGTCCGCCGCCGGTGCCGGGCACCGGTCAGTATCCGGGCCAGGGCCCGGCCCCGGTTCCGCCGCCGGCCCCCGCGCCCGCCCAGGCTCCGGCTCCGGCTCCGGCTCCCCAGGGTCCGCCGCCGCAGTTCGCACAGCCGCAGCACCCGCAGGCCGGCTGGACCGCGGTGATCGGCCCCGACCGCGAGTACTTCATGGCGATGATGCACCGCAGCGGTCCGGAGGCCTCGGGCCTCAACCTGCCCGCGTACTCCCCGGAGCAGCACGTCCCGCTCCAGGGCAACCAGGTCAGCATCGGCCGCCGCCGGCACTCCACCGGCGAGTCGCCCGACATCGACCTGTCGGTGCCGCCGGAGGACCCGGGCGTCTCGCACCAGCACGCGGTGCTCGTGGCGCAGCCGGACGGCTCGTGGGCGGTGGTGGACCAGAACTCCACCAACGGCACCACGATCAACGGCTCGCCCGACCCGATCCAGCCGTACGTGCCGGTGCAGCTCCAGGACGGCGACCGGGTGCACGTCGGCGCCTGGACGACGATCACCGTCCGCCGCGGCTGAGCTTTCAGAGGTCCGGCAGGGGCCAGGCGTAGGGCCCTTCCGGGTCGTCCAGCCAGGCCCACTGCCGTCCGCCGCTCACCGTCACACCGAAGCGCTCCCGCTCCGGCCGCCGTTCGCGCTGCCAGAGCGAGAGCGCTTCGCGCGTTCCGAGGGCGTCACCGGCGAGACCGGCCAGGAACTCGAAGCGTTCGTCGTCGTACACCCGCCGTGGCAGCCCGCCGGTGCGCCGCCGCGAGGGGCGGGCGGCGGCGCCGCGCAGCGCGACGAAGTACGCGGGGGTGGCCAGGAAACGGCCCTCGGCGTGGTCCGGGCCGTGGACCGCCAGCAGGACGAGACCGGTGGAGAGCGGCGTGAGGATCCTGGCGCCGGCCCGGCACTGCGCGAGCCAGGCGTACGGGACCGAGGGCATCGCGCACGTCGCCACGATCCGGTCGTACGGAGCGTGCTCGGGGCAGCCGCGGGCGCCGTCCCGGGTGATCACGGCCGGCCGGTACCCGGCGGCGGCGAGATGGGTCCGGGCGGACTCGGTGATCTCCTCGTCCAGGTCGACGGTGGTGACGTGGTCGTCGCCGAGGCGGTGGCAGAGCAGGGCCGCGTGGTAGCCGGTGCCCGCGCCGATCTCCAGGACGTCGTGGCCGTCGCGGACGTCGAGGGCCTCCAGCATCCGCGCCATGAGGGAGGGCTGGCTGGCGGAGGAGAGCAGCTCGCCGTCCCTGACCCGGGTGGCGAGGGTGCCGTCCCGGTAGGCCCCGCGCAGCCAGCGGGTGCGGCGCGCGGGGTCGGGGTCGCCGGACCAGAGGCGTTCGTAGCCGCCCGGCCCGGGGACGTAGTAGGAGGGCACGAAGAGGTGGCGCGGGACCCGGGCGAAGGCCTCCCGCCAGGCGGGGTCGCGCAGGGCGCCGTAGGCCTGGATCTCGCGCACCATCGCCCGCCGGGCCCGCGCGCCCTCCTCGGCGAACACGTCGCGCATGGCTCCACTGTCCTGCGCGACGTGTGGTTCCGGCCACCGGTCGCATCCGGCCGGAGGCCGGGAGAGTCCTAGACCTCCGGTCCTCCGCCGGGGCATCTGAGACGATGGAACGGTGAACGATATTCCGCGCGGCACGCTTCAGGAGCAGACCTTCTACGAGCAGGTGGGTGGCGAGGAGACCTTCCGCCGCCTGGTCCGGCGCTTCTACGAGGGAGTCGCCGAGGACCCGCTGCTGCGGCCGATGTACCCGGAGGAGGACCTGGGTCCGGCCGAGGAGCGGCTCGCGCTGTTCCTCATGCAGTACTGGGGCGGCCCCCGCACGTACAGCGACCACCGCGGCCATCCGCGGCTGCGGATGCGGCACGCTCCGTTCACGGTGGACCGGGCGGCGCACGACGCGTGGCTGCGGCACATGCGGGACGCGGTGGACGAGCTGGGGCTCGCGCCGGAGCTGGAGCAGCAGCTGTGGCACTACCTCACCTACGCCGCCGCCTCCATGGTCAACACCGCGGACTGACCGCCCGCTCGCGGACGAACACATTCCGGTGACCGGGCGCCGAATAACGGTCACGATCGCATCAAGGTGCGACCGAAAGCGGTTACCGGCTCCGATGCCCTCTGAAAGCATCCGATGAACGTTCGATAGTGAACGATCGTGGTGCATCGCGGTGCTTCCAGGGGGGAATCGGGTGACGGGTTTCGTACTCCTACGGGTCAGGGCGCACCGTCTCCTCCTCTCCGCGGCCCTCCTCGCCGTCCTCCTCACCACCTCGGTCCTCGCCACGCTGGCCGGATTCTCCGGCTCCATCGGCGACGCCGCCCTCCAGAGCACCCTCAAGGGCCGCTCCGCGCCCGCCGCCACGCTCGTCGTCTCCGGCCGGATACCCGCCGACCGGCGGGCGAGCGCCGACGCCGCCGCCCGCGCGGGCGCCGACCGGACCTTCGCCGGACTGCCGGTGACCGTGCGCAAACGGGAGACCTCCGGCCCGTACGCGCTGCCCCGCTCGCTCCAGCCGCCCGCGGCCCGCGCGGGCGAGCCCGACCTCACCCAGTTCGCCGCGCTCGACCGCTCCCGGATCACGCTGGTCCGCGGCGCCTGGCCGAAGGCCGGCGGGCCGCGCGAAGCCGTCGAGAGCGCCGTGCCGGAGGAGGCCGCCCGCCGTCTGAAGGTGGCCCCCGGCACCGTCCTGGAACTCACCGACCGGCTCACCGGCACGACCGTGACCACCCGGATCACCGGCGTCTACCGGCCCGTCGACACCGCCGACCTCTACTGGCAGCTCGACCCGGCCGGCGGCCGCGGCGTGAAGACCCTCGTCTTCACCACGTACGGACCGCTGCTCGCCGACCCCGCCGTCCTCGGCTCCGGCCGGCTCACCACCGGCGACACCTCCTGGCTCGGCGTCGCCGACTACACCGGCCTCACCACCGACCGGATGGCGGCCCTGCGCTCCGCGGCGACCGAGGGACCCAAGGCGCTGCTCGCCGACACCGCGGGCTTCGGCACCACCGTCAACGCCGCCACCTCCCTGCCGACCGTCCTGGACCGCACCGACCGTGCCCTGCTGGTCTCCCGCTCCACGCTGTCCATCGTGGCCGTGCAGCTCGTGCTGCTGGCCGCGTACGCGCTGCTGCTCGTCGCCCGGCTGCTCAGCACCGAACGCTCCGGCGAGACCGACCTGCTGCGCGCCCGCGGCGCCTCGCGCCGCCGGATCGCCGGGCTCGCCACCGCCGAGGCGCTGCTGCTCGCGCTGCCCGCCGCCGTCGCCGCGCCGCTGCTCGCGGGCCCTCTGACCCGGCTGATCGCCGACCGGTCCACGCTCGACGCGCTCGACGGCGGCCTCGGCCTCACTCCCCCGCCGCTGGTCTGGCTGGTGGCCGGCGCGGTCGCGCTGTGCTGCGCCGCCGCGGTCGTCGCCCCGGCGCTCGCGGCCGGCGACGGCGCCGCCGTGTCGCTGCGCAAGGGGCGCGGGGCCGCGCTGCCCGCGCCGGTCCGGGCCGGCGCCGACATCGGTCTGCTGCTCGTCGCGGGCGTCGCCTACTGGCAGCTCGACCGGCAGACCGGCGACGGCGGCGGCGCGCTCGCCGGGGACCGCTCCGGCGGCCTCGGCGTCGACCCGCTCCTGGTGGCCGCCCCGGCGCTCGCCCTGCTCGCCGGCACGGTCCTGACGCTGCGTCTGCTGCCGCCCGCGGCGCGGCTCGCCGAGCGGCGCGCGGCCGGCGGCCGGGGCCTGCCGGCGGCCCTCGCGGGCTGGCATTTCAGCCGCCGGCCGCTGCGCGGCGCGGGCCCGGTGCTGCTCCTCGTGCTGTCCGTCGCCATGGGCATGCTGGCGATCGGCCAGCGCGACTCCTGGGACCGCTCGCAGCGCGACCAGGCCGACTTCCGCACCGGGGCGAGCGTGCGGGTGCTGGGCGCGGGTCCCGGCGAACCCGGCCGGACCGAACGGCTCGCGGCCGTGGCGGGCGTCAGCGCCGTGGCGCCCGTGCACCGCGGCAGCGCCGACTTCGGCGGCCGCGACGCCACCGTGCTCGCCATGGACACCCGGCGGGCCGCCGACGGCATGCTCTTCCGCCCCGACCTCGCGGACGGCTCGCCCGCCGAGCGCCTCGCCGCCGTACAGCCGAAGCCGGCACCGCGCCCGGGCGTCGCCCTGCCCGAGGGCGCCCGGGGCCTGTCGCTCGACCTGCGCGGCAGCGCGCCGCGCGGGGCCACGCCCTCCCAGGTCACCGTCGTCCTGGAGGACGGCTACGGCGTGCCGTACCGCCTGCTGCTCGGCGGCCTCCCGTCCGACGGCCGCACCCACCGGCTCCAGGCCGCCCTGCCCGAACCGGCCGGTGGCACCGGCTTCGTACTGACCGGTATCGAGGCCGCCGGCCAGGCGGCGGACGGCGGCGGCGCCCACGCGCTCGCCGTCGAGGGCATCGGCTCGACCGGCGCCGGCGGCGCCCGCCGTCCGGTCGACGCCCGCGGCCCGCTCGCCGCCTGGGCCGGCGACTACACCGCGGAACGCGACAACGGCGAGGCCACCGCCTTCGCCGTACGCGGCGGGCCGGCCGCCGGCGCCCTGCTCACCATGTCCTTCGTCGTCGGCGCGGACGAGGCCGGCCCGGGCACGGACGGCTACACGCTGACGCTGTCCGCCCCGCACGGCGACCGGCCGCGGACGGTGCCGGCGCTCGCCACCGACGCGTTCCTCTCCGCGGCCCGGGCGAAGAAGGGCGACACCGTCGACGTCGGCTTCGGCGGCCACCACCTGAAGGTGACGATCGCCGAGGTCGTCCGCGAGCTGCCGACCACCGGCCCCGGCGCCCGCGCCGTCAGCGCGGGCGCGCCCGACGTCGCGCCCGAGGACGGCGGGGCGCTCCTGGTCGACCTGCACACGGCCAACCGGGCCCTGTCGGGAATGCCCGCCTCGGTCCTGGCGCCCACCGAGTGGTGGCTCACCACCGCGCCGGGCAGGGCCGCCGAGGTCGCGAGGACCCTCCGGTCCGGCACCGACGCCGACCCGTCGCTGGTGCTCGTACGGGACGAGGCCGCGGCCGAGCTGCTCGGCGACCCGCTCGGCGCGGGCCCCAACTCGGCGCTGATGGCCGTCGCGGCGGCAGCGGCGGCGCTCGCCGCGGTCGGCTTCGCGGTCTCCTCGGCCGGTTCGCTGCGGGAACGGTCCCGGGAGTTCGGAGTGCTGCGGGCGCTCGGCGCGCCGCGCCGCCGGCTCGCCCGGCTGCTCGCCGCGGAACAGGGCCTGCTCGTCGGCATCGGGCTGCTCGTCGGCGTGGCGCTCGGCACCGTCCTCACCCGGGCGGTCGTCCCACTGGTCGTGCTCACCGGCCAGGCCGAGCGCCCGGTGCCCGCCGTCCTGGTCGAACTGCCGCTCGCCCACGTGGGACTGCTGCTCGCCGGAGTGGCCGCGCTGCCGCTGGCCATCGTCGCCGTGATCGCGCTGCGCCGCACCGACCCGGCCGTCACCCTGCGCACCCAGGGGGACCAGTGACCCCGACCGCCCCGAAGCCGCCGTCCACCTCCGCTCGCGGAAAGGCCGACGCCATGCCCCGCAAGCCCGCCCGCACCGTGGCCCCCTGGGTCCGCACCCGGCTGCGGACCGCCCCGGGCGCGGCCCTGGCCCACGGTCTGCTCGTACTGGTGACGGCCTTCCTCGCGGCGGCCCTGCCGCGCGCCGTCGACACGTACGAGACCGCGGGCCTGTGGCACGCCGTCGACACGGCGGAGCCCCGCCACAGCGCGCTGACGCTCACCACCACCGTGCCGAGCAGTCTCGCACCGGAGGCGCGGCAGGCCGAGTTCGCGCCGGAGAAGCTCCGCGCCACCCGCGACGAACTGCTCCCGGCGCTGCCCGCGCCGCTGCGCGCCGACCTCGCCGACTCGGCGTACGGGGTGCGCACCACCAAGCGGATGCCGGCGCCCGAGCCGTGGCTGGCGCGGCCGGACGGCGTCGCGCCGGAGTTCCTCCTCGACTCGCCCTCCGGCCTGGCCGAGCACTCCGGACTCGTCGCAGGCCGCGCACCGCGCGCCGCCGCGGACGGCGGCATGGAGGCGGCCGTCACCGCGAAGACCGCCGCCGCCCTCCGGCTGAAGCCCGGCTCCGTCGTCCACGTCCCCGGAGTCGACGGCGCGCCGAAGCCGATCACCGTCACCGGCGTCGTCGAGCCGCGCGAGCCCGACGGCCGCTACTGGTCGACCGACCCGGCCCTGCACACGCCGTTCCTCGCGGCCACCCCGGAGGCCGAGCCCCGCCACTACTGGGTGGGCACGCTGCTCCTCGCGCCCGAGAGCGCGCCCGGCACGGTCGCCACCCTCGGCGAACCCGAGAAGTACTGGCGGTTCGCCCCCGACGTCCGCCACCTCACCGCCCAGGACACCGAACGGCTCACCGCCGCCCTCGGCTCCGCCGGCGACGGGCCCGCCCTGGTGAAGCTGCGCGACATCCTCGGCGACGGCGGGGCCTTCACCACCGACCTCGACGGGATCCTCGCCGGATACACCGGCACCCGGACCGCCATCGCCTCGGTCGTCGCCGTCGCCACGTTCGGCATCGGCGCGGTCGCGGCCGTCGTACTCGCCATGACCGGCGGCCTCTTCACCACCCGGCGGCATCCCGAGCTCGCGCTGCTGCGCTCCCGCGGCGCGTCCCTGACCGGCATCGGGCTCCGGCTGCTCGGCGAGACCGCCGCGGTCGCCGTCCCCGCCGCCGCCCTCGGCCTGCTGCTCGCCCTGCCCCTCACCGGCGGCGGCGGAGCCCGGCTCCTGCCCGCCTGCCTGGGCGCGGCGGCCGTCGCCGTCGTCGCCTCCCTGGTGCTGCCGCTGCGCGCGGTGTTCCTGCACCGGCGGCCCCGGCTGCACGGCGCCCGCGAGGACCTGGTCACCGCCCGGCCCTCCGCGCGCCGCACGATCGCCGAACTCACCTTCCTCGTCCTCGCCGTGGGCGCCGTCACGGCGCTGCGCCGCCGCGGTACCGGCGACTCCGGCGACCACCTGGTCAGCGCCGCGCCGGTGCTCGTCGGACTGATCGCCGCGTTCGTGCTCGTACGGCTCTATCCGCTGCCGCTGCGCTGGGCGGCGCGGCCCGCCCGCCGGCTGCGCGGCGCCGTCGGCTTCCTGTCGCTGGCCCGGGCCGGCCGCTCCGCGGCGTCCGGTGCCCTGCCGCTGCTCGCCCTGCTGCTCGCGCTGACCACGGCCGCCTTCGGCGGCTCGGTGCTCACCGGGGTCTCCGACGTCCGCGACCGGGCGGCCTACCGCGAGACCGGCGCGGACGCCCGGGTGGTCGGCGACCTGGCCTCGACGGCGCTGCCGCCCGGGGTCGCCGAGACGGTACGCGGCGTCGCCGGCGTCCGCGAGGTGTCGCCCGTGCAGGTCGAGTTCGGGCTCGAACTGCCCTCCCGCCGGGGCACCGCCGACCAGGGCATGGGCGCCCCGCTGATCGGCGTCGAGCCCGCCTCGTACGCCCGGCTGGCCGCCAGGACCGGCTTCGGCGCCTTCCCCGCCGGCCTTCTGAAGTCCACCGGCACGGGCGGGCCCGGCCACGTCGGGAACACCTCCCGGGTGATCCCCGCGATCGCCTCGCCGCGGGTCGCCGAACGCCTCGGCGACCGGCCCATGGAGATCAACGCGGCCGCCGGCCGGTTCCACGTCAAGGTGGTCGCCGTCCGCGCCGCGACCCCGGCCCTGCCCGACAAGGACTTCCTCGTCGTCAACGGCGACGACCTCACCAACCGGGCCGCCACCTCGCTGCTCGTCACGGGCGGGCCGGACGGCGTGCTCGACGGCCGCGCCCTGCGGGCCGCGGTCACCGCGAAGGCCCGCGGCGTGCGGGTCGTGCTGCGCGAGGAGACGCGCGCCGGCTACGTCGACTCGCCGATGCAGACCGGAGCCGAACGCATCTACCGGGCCGCCATCGGCGCCGGCGCGGGCTTCGCCGTCCTCGCCGTACTGCTGTCGCTGCTGCAGAGCGCGCCCGAGCGCACCACGCTGCTCGCCCGGCTGCGCACCATGGGCGTCACCCGCCGGCAGGGCCGGCGGCTGCTCGCCCTGGAGGCCCTGCCGCAGGCGCTGCTCGCGGCGGGCGGCGGCGCGCTCGTCGGCTGGGCGACGATCGCCCTGCTCTCGCCCGGCGTCGACCTGATCCGGCTGGCGCTGGCCGCCGCGCCGGACGAGGCCATGGCGCTGGGCACCGCGCTGCGCGCGGACGTCTGGTCGCTGGGCGTCCCGGCGGCCGGCGTGGTGGTCCTCACCGGCGCGGTGGCCGGTGTGCAGGCCTGGTGGGTGGCCCGCAGGGGCCCGGTCAAGGAACTCAGGGCAGGAGACGCACGATGACGACGACCTCGCAGACCCCCGGCACGACGACGCTGGAGGAGCTGGAGCGGCGGGCGGCGGAGCGCCGGGACCGGCCCTCGTACGGCCATGACGCGCTGATCGCCTGCGACCGGCTGGTGCGGATCTTCACCACGGACGGGGTGGAGGTCCAGGCCCTGCAGGGCCTCGATCTCCTCGTCACCGAGGGCGAGTTGATGGCCCTGGTCGGCGCGTCGGGGTCGGGCAAGTCGACCCTGATGAACATCCTGGCCGGGCTCGACGTGCCGACCGCGGGCGCGGCCAAGGTCGCGGGCTGCGACCTGCTGACGATGGACGGCAAGGCCCGGCTGCGCTACCGCCGCGAGGTCGTCGGCTTCGTGTGGCAGCAGACCGCGCGCAACCTCCTGCCCTATCTGACGGCCGCGCAGAACGTCGCCCTGCCCATGCAGTTGAAGGACGGGCGGAAGGGCGCGAAGCAGAAGGCGCGGCGTGCCGAGGAGCTGCTCGCGATGCTCGGCATCGCCGACTTCGCCGACCGCCGCCCGCACCAGCTCTCCGGCGGCCAGCAGCAGCGCGTGGCCATCGCCGTCGCGCTCGCCAACAACCCGTCGGTGCTGCTCGCGGACGAGCCGACCGGCGAGCTGGACTCGGCCACCGGCGAACAGGTCTTCGCCGCGTTCCGCCGGGCCAACGAGGAGCTGGGCACCACGATCGTGATCGTCACCCACGACCAGGCGGTGGCCTCCGAGGTCCGCCGTACGGTCGCCATCCGCGACGGCCGCACCTCCTCCGAGGTGCTGCGCCGCACCGAGGTCGACGAGGCGGGCCGGGAGTCCCTGGTGGCCCGGGAGTACGCGATGCTCGACCGGGCCGGCCGGCTCCAGCTGCCCGCCGACTACACCGAGGCGCTCGGCATGCGCCACCGGGTGGCCCTGGAGCTGGAGCAGGACCACATCGGGGTGTGGCCGGACGACGCGGAGAGCTGAGGGCGCACGTCTTGCGTCCGGAGGAACCGGGTATGCGGCGGGGCCGTCCCTCACCCCGGGGGCCGTCCCCCTCGGGGGGTGAATGATGAGGCTTCGGGGAAGTCCGATGAGGAAGGCCCTGTCGTACGCCGGCGCCCTGCTCGTGCCCGCCGCCGCCGGCGTCCTGCTGCACCTGTGGGCGGGCTGGAGCATGCGCAGTCCCGTACGGATCCCCACGTTCGCGGCCGTCCTCGCGGGCCTCGTCCTGACCGCGGCGGCCCTGTTCGCGCTCGACGCCCTGTTCCGCGAGGGCCGCGGCGCGAGCGTGCTCGCGGTGTGCCTGCTCGTGGCGGGCCTGGGAGCGGTGTGGGTGGAGGCACGCGACTCGCGGGTCCGGGGCGCGGTCGCCGACTGCGTCGTGGCCGGCAAGGTCACGGTGACCCTGCACCCCACCTTCGGCGAGGGCGCGCCGCTGCCGAAGCGGCTGTTCCACCACCCGCTGGACTGCGAAGGCGGCTACCCGTCGCAATTCTCGGCCGAGGAGAAGATCGGCGACCCGGGCAAGCCGGTACGGATCGCCTACGACCCGGCCCGCCGCATGGACCCGGTCCTGGCGAGCCGGAACACCGCCCACGGCTCACTGGTCCTGCCGTCGGTGCTGCTCGGGCTCTGCGCGGCGGTCTCGGTGCTCGCGATCGCGGCGGAGCACCGCGAGGGCCGGTTTAGCCGCCGAGCGCCATGAGTCCGGCGGCGGTGGGCCGGAACCCGCACCGCTCGTGGAAGCCGGTGAGGTGCGGCTCGAAGTCGACGTGCAGCCAGTGCGCCCCGCGCTCGCGCGCGGCCTCGGCGGCGGCCCGTACGAGCGCCACGCCGAGCCCCTTGCGGCGCTCGTCGGGGTGGACGGTCGTGTCGAGCAGGAAGGCGTGCACGCCGCCGTCGCCGGCCACGTTCACGTAGCCGACGAGCCGCCCGTCCCGGCGCGCGGTGACGTGCAGCAGCCGACGGGCGAGGACCGGCCCGAAGTCGGCGTCCCGGTGCCCGGGCCAGGAGGCGCGGAAGAGCCCGTTCAGCTCGTCCCCGGCGAGCCCGGCGTCGACGAGGAGACGGACGCCGGCAGGGACGGGGGCGCCGGGGCCGGGGCCGGGGGTGCCGGGGTGCCGGGTGTCCGGGTGGCCGGTGCCGGAGCCGCGGGCGCCGGGGCTGGGGCCGCGGGCGCCAGGGCTGCGGGCGCCGGGGACACCGGTGCCGTGGGGTCCGGTGTCCGGGTGGTGGGTGCCGGAGTGGCCGGTGCCGGGATGTCGGGTGTCCGGGTGGTCGGTGCCGGAGTGGACGGCTCCTGGGTCACCGGGCGGCGCCCGGTGACACGTTCAGTGACATCGGAACGGTCCGCAGGGCGATCGAGCCGTACGGGGTGCGGAGCCGGAGCCACGGGCCGGAGGCGAAGAGCGCCACCGGAAGCTCCTCGTCGGGGAGCGGGGGCAGGAAGCCGAGGGACTGGGCCGCGTGCACGGCACGCAGCGGCAGTCCGGTGCCCGCCAGCGTCCGGGACCAGATCTCGCGGCCGATGCGGTCGCGCTCGGCGCGGGTGCGCCGTTCCTCGGGCAGGGCCTCGTCGCGGCCGCGGAACTCGGCCACCGCGGCGGCGACCGCGCCCCGCATCTCGGCGACGGGCGGCAGCCCGGCGACCGGCTCCCAGCCGCCGCGGGGCGGCAGGACCCCGGCCCACGGCGGGCCGGTGACGGCGTCGGGCACGACCGCCTTGCCCGCGGACTCCTCGATGCCTTCGAGGAGTTCACCGGCGGAGACGGTCACGTCGAGATCGACCGCGTCGACCAGCCGGGCCGTGCGGATGGCGAGCACCTCGAAGGACGGAGCCCTGCCGAACACGGCGACCGCGCCGCCGCCGGCCTGAAGGCGGACGGCGGCTGCGCGGTCGTAGTGCAGCAGACGGCGCAGGAAGGCGGCGAGTCCCGCCGCCTCCCGGGCGTCGTCGAAGTGCAGCGGCGCGGTGGCGGTCATGCTGCGGACGTCATCCCGTCGTCCATGTACTCCTTGAGGAACGACCGCTCCTCGTCGGAGATCCGCCGCGGGCGCTGCTCCTCCAGGTTGAACGGCACGACGACCGTCGACGCCCGTACGTACGTGACGTCGGGGTCCTTGATCTCGTACGCGATCGTCAGCGAGGCCGCGCCTATCTTCGTGACCCACGACTCGATGGTCACCGGCTCGTGCCGGTGGACCAGCGGCCGCAGGTAGTCGATCTCGTGGCGGGCCACGACGGACCCGCCGGAGAACGACGGGCTCCCGTCGCCCGGCGCCAGCCGGAACATGAAGTCGATCCGCGCCTCCTCCAGGTAGCGGAGGAAGACCACGTTGTTGACGTGGCCGAAGGCGTCCATGTCCGACCAGCGCAGGGGGCAGGAGTAGAGGTGCCGAGCCATGAAGTGATCAGCCTCGGGTCAGCTTCTTGTAGGTGGCGCGGTGCGGACGGGTGGCGTCCGGGCCGAGCCGCTCGATCTTGTTCTTCTCGTACGACTCGAAGTTGCCCTCGAACCAGAACCACTTGGAGTCGCCCTCGTACGCCAGGATGTGCGTGGCGACCCGGTCGAGGAACCAGCGGTCGTGGGAGACGACCACGGCGCAGCCGGGGAAGTCGAGGAGCGCGTTCTCGAGCGAGGACAGGGTCTCGACGTCGAGGTCGTTGGTCGGCTCGTCGAGGAGCAGCAGGTTGCCGCCCTGCTTGAGGGTGAGCGCCAGGTTGAGGCGGTTGCGCTCACCGCCGGAGAGCACGCCGGCCGGCTTCTGCTGGTCCGGGCCCTTGAAGCCGAACGCGGACACGTAGGCACGGGACGGCATCTCGACCTGGCCGACGTTGATGTAGTCCAGCTCGTCCGAGACGACCGCCCAGAGGGTCTTCTTCGGGTCGATGTTGGCGCGGCCCTGGTCGACGTACGAGATCTTGACCGTCTCACCGATCTTGATCTCGCCGGAGTCCGGGGTCTCGATGCCCTGGATCATCTTGAAGAGCGTGGTCTTGCCGGCGCCGTTCGGGCCGATGATGCCGACGATGCCGTTGCGCGGCAGCGTGAAGCTGAGGTCGTCGATGAGGACCTTGTCGCCGAAGGCCTTGTTGAGGTTGTTGACCTCGACGACGACGGAGCCCAGACGCGGGCCCGGCGGGATCTGGATCTCCTCGAAGTCCAGCTTCCGCATCTTCTCGGCCTCGGCGGCCATCTCCTCGTAGCGGGCGAGGCGGGCCTTGGACTTGGCCTGACGCCCCTTGGCGTTCGACCGCACCCACTCGAGCTCTTCCTTGAGGCGCTTCTGGCGCTTCTCGTCCTTCTTGCCCTCGACCTTGAGGCGCTCGGCCTTCTTCTGGAGGTAGGTCGAGTAGTTGCCCTCGTACGGGTGGGCGCGGCCGCGGTCGAGCTCGAGGATCCACTCGGCCACGTTGTCGAGGAAGTACCGGTCGTGGGTGATGGCGACGACGGTGCCCTTGTACTGGGCGAGGTGCTGCTCCAGCCAGTTCACCGACTCGGCGTCGAGGTGGTTGGTGGGCTCGTCGAGGAGCAGCAGGTCGGGCGCCTCGAGCAGCAGCTTGCAGAGCGCGACGCGGCGCTTCTCACCACCGGAGAGGTTGTTGACCGGCCAGTCGCCGGGCGGGCAGCCCAGGGCGTCCATGGCCTGCTCCAGCTGGGCGTCCAGGTCCCACGCGTTGGCGTGGTCCAGGTCGTCCTGGAGCTTGCCCATCTCCTCCATGAGCGCGTCGGTGTAGTTCGTCGCCATCTCCTCGGCGATGGCGTTGAACCGGTCGAGCTTGCCCTTGATCTCGGCGACGCCGTCCTCGACGTTCTCCAGGACGGTCTTGGACTCGTCCAGCTTCGGCTCCTGCATGAGGATGCCGACGGAGAAACCGGGGGTGAGGAACGCGTCACCGTTGGAGGGCTGCTCCAGACCGGCCATGATCTTCAGCACGGTGGACTTACCGGCACCGTTCGGGCCGACCACACCGATCTTCGCACCGGGCAGGAAGCTCAGCGTCACGTCATCGAGGATGACCTTGTCGCCGTGCGCCTTGCGCGCCTTGCGCATGGTGTAGATGTACTCAGCCAAGAGAAACCGTCCGGCAAAGAGTGAGTGGGCAGATAGACCCCATCTTGCCTGACCGGCCCCCCAAGGCGGAAACCAGTACTGCGGCGAGCGCCTGACCTGGGGCTCGCCGGGCAGAGCTGTGGCGCCCCCGTCACGGTGCGTGGCGCGAAACGGCGCAGGCGTCTTGGGGGAATGACGAGAACGTGCGAACACGGCAGCGCAACGGCCCGGCACACGCAACGCGACGGCCCCGCCGCGCGGTGCGCGACGGGGCCGTTGCGTGTGCGGACCGCCCTCAGGGCCGCCCGGCGGCCTTACTGGCCGGCCGCCTTCTTCTTGCGGAGGAAGAAGACCGCGCAGCCGCCGACCGCGAGGAGCGCGACGGCGATGCCGGCGATCATCGGGGTGGCGTTGGAGCTACCGGTCTCGGCGAGGTCGCCGCCACCGGTGGTGGAGCCGGAGGTGGTGCCACCGGTCGCCGGGGTCTGCGACGGCGACGGGTTGCCGCTCGGGGTCTCGGACGGCGTCGGGCCGGGCGTGGCCGTCTTGCAGTCGAGAACGCCCTCGATGACCTTCTCGAACCCGTTCGGGCCGGTGATCGTGAACTTGTACGCCGCGTCCTCGGCGACCGGGACGGTGACCGTCTTGGACTCGCCGGCGGGGATCGTGTACTTCATGCCCTTGAGCTCGAGCTCCCAGGCCTCGTCACCCTTGTTGCCGAGGGTGATGTCCACGCCGCCCTTGGCGCAGTTCTTCTCCGCGGTGACGGACGGGGCGGCGCCCTGCTTCACCCAGGTCGCGGAGGCCTTGGCGGAGGCCGTGGAGATGCTCGTGCCGGCCAGGATCAGGGTCTGGCTCGTCGTCCGGGTGGCGACGAAGGCGCGGCCGATCGGGACCGTGGTGTCCGCCTGGACGGTCAGCTCGGCGCTGCCGTCGGGCGTGCCGGCCGGGACGTCGAAGTAGACCTGGGAGCCCTTGGCGACGTCGGTGACGACCTTGCCGTCCTTGTCGACGATCTTCACGCCGGCCGGAGCGCCGGGGGCGAGGGAGACCTTCGCCGTGGCGGCGTTGGTCTCGACGGTGACCGGGCCGAGGCGCCCGCCCGCCTTGCCGGAGACGGAGGACGGAGAGAGGCTCAGCGAGGCCGAGGGCTCCGAGAGCTCCACCGCGGACTTCTCCAGGAAGTCGGTCAGCTTCGCCGCGTCGGCATCGGCCGGCACGGCGTCGACCTTGTCGGAGAAGTGCCAGATCGCGGCCTGGGTGGCCGCGGCGGCGGTCTCCTTGGAGAGCTTCGAGGCGCCGGCCTTCTTGGCCAGGCTGTCGAGGTCGTTCACCTGCGGGTAGGAGTTCTGCAGGATCCAGCGGATCTTGCCGGCGTCCTTGTTGTTGTGGAGGGACGACTGGTCCCAGCCGACCTCCTTGTACTCCTCGCCCGTCTTCGCACCGGTGTAGAGGTCGATGCAGTAGGTCTGGATGGACCCGCCGGGCTTGACGGCCATCTCGAACAGACCGGCACTGACGGTGCGGTCCTTCTTGCCCTTGATGACAACGTCGTCGAAGATCTTCAGATCGCCGAGGGTCGCCGTGACACCACCCGTGCCCGTCGCGCTCTCGTCAGCCGCCGCCGGTCCCGCGATGGCTATCGAACCCGCCACCACGAGGCCGGAGGCCAGCGCCGCAGCGGCAAGGCGGGCAGCGCCGCGCCTCTGTACAGAAAACATGGATTTCCCCTCCGTGCGGGCTGCTCCGCGTCATCGATCGATACGCGTGGGGGGAGCACCCGCTCAGCAGACTCACTTGACCCAAGACTCGCTGACCCACTGGAAGCAAGTGCCTCATGAGTACCCGGGAATCCTAGGGACGGGGAAGACCCCGGTGTCCAGTCGTACGACCTGATAACCATTCCGACTCGAAATCGTTATCAACGCCGGAAGTTGAGTGCGAAACCGCTGGTCACGGTATCGACAAATCCCCACAACGATGGGTCAAGAAGCGGTTACCAGAGGGTAGTCGGCCGGCTCCGCCGGAGTCGGCGGAGGTGTCGCCCAGGGATCGGAATCCGAGGGAGAAGCGGTCGCGGCTCCCGCCTCCCGGCCGGGCACGAGGCCGGCGCCGCCGGGGCCGGTCGCCGACGGATCCGAAACCCTCCGCTCCGGTACGGGAGTTTCCGGATTCTGCCGCACCGAGCGGCGGAACGCCGCCGTACCCCTCGTCAGGTCGTGGCCGACCGCGACCGCGTCGATGTCCACGAAGGTCTTCCGGCGCCCGTCCACCTCCTCCTCGCGCACCTTCAACCTGCCGTGCACCACGAGCGGTTCGCCCACCGAGACCGATGCCGCCAGGTTCGCGCCCAACGAGCGCCAGGCGGACACCGTGTAGAAGCTCGTGGAACCGTCCGTCCACACCGCCCGTTCGCGGTTCCAGCGGCGCGCGGTCACCGCGAAGCGGAAGCGCGCCACCCCGCCCCCGACCGTCTCCCGGTACTCCACGTTCGTCGCCACGTTGCCCACCAGGGTCACCGTCGTCTCGTTCATCGCCCACATCTCCCGTTCATCCGCCCGCCGGCTCGCCGGCCATCAGGTCATCGGCGCTCGAACCGCCGGCCTTCGGCTCCTCGCCGTCGGCCGTCGGCCCGTTCGTCCTTCACGGGATCCATGCTGGACCGAACCGGGAAAACCCGCCGAAGCCTGTGGACAACAGGGTGGTTGTGGACAACTCGGCCACCCGAAGGGGGCGTTCCGCCTCACCTCCCCCGGCCGGCACCTGCCCGCGCCGGCCCGAAGCGCGTGCCGCCGAACCGGGCGACCCGGCTCGCCACCCGCGTCGCACCCGAGGCCGTGACGTACTGCTCGCGCACCTCCCGGTAGCGCATCAGCTCCGCCGCGATCGGGTCGAGCACCCGGGACCTGCCACAGGCAGCGGCCGCCTCGCGCAGCCTGCGCTCGGCGTCCTGCCCGTAACGCCTGGCCGGCCCCCGTACCGCCGCCGCGCACGCCCACTCCACGAGCGGACCGCCGACGATCCCCGCCACCATGATCAGGACCGGCGGCCACAGCAGCGGCTCGACGACGCCCACGATCTGGCCCACCAGCCACAGCGCCCCGAAGATCTGCAGGAAGGTCATCACCACCTGGGCGAGGACCGCGGCCGGCCACCACGCCGGGCGCGGCGGCCGGGCCGCCGGGTCGCCCATGGTCACCGTCAGCTCGTCCAGCGCCTCCGGCAGCCCGTCCGCACCGCGCAGCGCCGCCTCCCGCACCGCCTGGGCCCACGGCCCGGGCAGGCCGCGCGAGGCCTCGTCGGAGACGATCCGCACCGCCTGTTCGACCCGCTGACGCGCGGTCAGCTCGTCCTCGGCCGGGTTCTCCAGGCGGGGATCGGTGCTGCCGTGCGTGCGGACCCGCTCGTACCAGCGGTAGAGCCGCAGCCACGGCGTCCCGCAGGCGCGGATCGCGTTGCGCCGCCAGACGCGTTCGGCGGCCTCGCCGGCCGCCTGCGCGCCGATCGCGACCGCGAGCCGGTCGGCGAACTCCTCCCGGGCCCGCTCCCCCAGCCCGGGCCGCCCGTCCGCGACGAACACCGGCCGCAGCCGGGCCGTGGCGGCGTCCACGTCGGCGGCGAGACGCCGCTCGGGCGCCGTGCGCTCCTGGACGAAGCGGCCGAGCAGTTCGCGCAGTTCCGCCACGCCCTCGCCGGTCGTCGCGGACAGGGCGAGCACGGTCGCGCCCGGCTCGCCGTGCTCGCCGAGGGCCATGCCGTCCTCGTCGAGCAGCCGGCGCAGGTCGTCGAGGACCAGGTCGGCGGCCTCGGTGCCGAGCCGGTCGATCTGGTTGAGGACGACGAAGGTGACCTCGGCGTGCCCGGCCAGCGGTCGCAGATAGCGCTCGTGGAGCGCGGCGTCGGCGTACTTCTCCGGGTCGGTCACCCAGATCACCGCGTCGACCAGGCCCAGCAGCCGCTCCACCTGCTCGCGGTGGGTGGTGACGGCCGAGTCGTGGTCGGGCAGGTCGATGAGGACGAGACCCTGCAGGTCGGCGTCGCCGGCGCCGCCCGCGAGCGGCCTGCGGCGCAGCCGCCCGGGGATGCCGAGCCGGTCCAGCAGGCCCGCGGAGCCCTCGGACCAGCTGAGCGCGATCGGCGCGGCGGTGGTGGGACGCCGCAGGCCGGTCTCGGAGACGGGGACGCCGGCGAGGGCGTTGAAGAGGGCCGACTTGCCGCTGCCGGTGGCCCCGGCGATGGCGACGACGGTGTGCCGGGCCGAGAGCCGCTGCCGCGCGGCGGCCTCGTCGAGCACCCGCCCTGCCTCGGCGAGGGCCTCGTTCTCGACTCGGGTACGGGACAGCCCGACCAGTTCGTGAAGGGCGTCCAGACGGGTACGCAGGGCGCCGCCATAGGCGCCGCCCACGGGCGGGAAGACGCCACCGTCGCCGCCGTCGCCGCCGTCGACGTCATCGGCATCGCGACCGCCGGCGGGCCCGCTGGAGGAGGGGCCGACGGGCGGCTCGTGGGTGGGATGAGCCCGCTCGGCGGCACGACGGGCGATGAGCCCGTCGTCCCAGCGGGCGGGGGCGGGAGCGCCGGCCGGGGCGGGGGCGGGGGCGAAGTGGGGGGCGGGGGCGCCGGTCGGGGCAGGGGCTGGGGCGGGGGTGGGAGCGCTGGCCGGGGCTGGGGCTGCGGCAGGGGTGGGCGCGCTGGCCGGGGCTGGGGCGGGGGCGAAGTGGGGGGCGGGGGCGCCGGTCGGGGCTGAGGCGGGGGCGGGCGCTGCGGCAGGGGCGGGAGCGCTGGCCGGGGCTGGGCTGCGGCCCCCTGCAGGGTCACGGTCGGAGCCCCGGCGGCGGTCGCGTTCGCCGTCACGGTCGCGGTCGCTGCCCCCTTGGCGGCCCCCACAGCGGCCCCCGTCGTGCATGCCGTCGTTCATGCCCTCGCGCCCTCCGTCGCGCTCCTTCGCGCCGGGAGACTCCCGTACCTCATCGGCGGCGCCTGCTGCGCCCCGTGCGGCATCGCGCGCGGCGGGTCGGTCAAGTCCCTCAGGCCCGCCGGGCCCGTCGGACTGCTGAGGTCCTGCAGGCCCGCCAGGGCCGCCCAGTCGGCCAGGCCCGCCCAGTCCGCCAGATCCACCGGCACCACCGGACCCACTGGGTCCACCAGCCCTACCGGACCCACCAGATCCACCGGGCACCCCGGCACCGTCGGACCCACCCGGCCCACCGGGCCCAGCAGCTCCCCCTGGCCCAGGCCCACCGGGCCCAGCAGGTGCACCAGACCCCCCGAGCCCCCCGCCCCCACCAGGCCCACCGGACCCACCAGGCCCCCCAGGCTCCCCGAACCCTCCGACCCCACCGGCAGCGTCGGCCACATCCACTGGCTCCACGGGCGTCACTTCTCCTTCTGCAGGACGGAGAGCGCGGCGATCAGCTCGGCCTGCGGCTCGGGGGTCACGTCGAGGGCGTCGAGGGGCGCGAGACGCCGGTCGCGTTCGGTGTGCAGGGCGCGGTCGAGGCATGTGGCGAGCAGTTCGCCACCCTTGTCGCGCAGCCGCAGGGCGCCCTGGGCGCCGAGGAGTTCGGCGAGCCGGTCGCCCGCGGCGCGGGTGCGGCGGCCGCCGAGGAGCACGGCGGCGAGGAGCGCGGTGACGGTCCCGGTGTCGGGTGCCGCGGCGGCGGCCGCGCGCTTGCCGCCCCGGGCGGCGGCCGGGCGTTCCATCTCCCGTACCTCCTCCTCGACCATCTCCTCCAGGACGCGCCGCCAGTGCCGTACGGTCATGGCGATCCGCTCGCCGGCGTCCTTGCCGTCGTCCATGCCGGGGCACGCGGGTGCGGCGCCCGGGGCGAGCGCGCCGGCGGCGGGCTCGCGGCGCCAGGCGTCCCGTACCCGCTCGTCGGCGGCGGCGACGGCGCAGTGGACGAGCGCGGCGAGGGACTCGACGAGGGAGTCGAGGAGTTCGTCGGCGGAGCTGTCGCGGGGGTAGCCGCGCCAGCGGGTGCGGGCGTCACCGGCGAGTACGGCGCCGCGGCGGACCTGTTCGCGGACCCGCCGCCCCTGCTCCTCGTACGCGGCCTCGACGGCGCCGCCGAGTCGTACCGCGGCGGCGTACTGGGCCGCGACCGCCCCGGCGAGCTCGGGCATGCGGGTGTCGAGCGAGTCGATCACCCCAGCGGCGGTCCGGCCGACGGCCTGCTGGCGGGCGGCGGGGTCCTGGACGCAGTGGGTGAGCCAGCCGCGCAGGGGGGCGACGGCGTTGTCGGGGAGGAGCCCGCTGCCGCCGCCGGTGGACTCGGGCAGTTCGGGGATGGTGAACCGGGGCGTGTCGCCGAGGCCGGCCTTGGCGAGCAGTGCCTCGTACTGCCGGGAGACCTCGGTGATGACCTGGTGGGGCACGCGGTCGAGGACGGTGACGAGGGTGGCGTCGTACTCCTTGGCGGTACGGAGGAGGTGCCAGGGGATGGCGTCGGCGTAGCGGGACGCGGTGGTGACCATGACCCAGATGTCGGCGGCGCAGATCAACTCGGCGGCGAGCAGCCGGTTCTCGACGACGAGCGAGTCGATGTCGGGCGCGTCGAGGAGGGCGAGCCCTCGGGGGAGGGTGGCGGCGGTCTCGAGGCGCAGGGCGTTGTCCTCGGGGGGCTCCTCGGGGTGGTCGTCATCCTGCTGGGGCAGCCAGACGCGGGTGAGCTGCGGCAGCACGCGCATGCCGGCGAACCAGTGGTGGTCCTCGGGGTGGCAGACCAGGACGGGCGTGCGGGTGGTGGGTCTGAGCACTCCGGCCTCGCTGACGCGCCGCCCCACCAGCGAGTTGACCAGCGTGGACTTCCCGGCCCCGGTGGACCCGCCGACGACCGCGAGCAGCGGCGCGTCGGGATCCTTCAGGCGGGGCACGAGGTAGTCGTCGAGCTGGGCGAGCAGCTCGGACCGGGTCTGCCGGGCACGGATGGCGCCGGGGAGCGGGAGAGGGAGACGCACGGCGGCGACACGGTCGCGCAGGGCGGAGAGTGCGTCGATCAGCTGAGGCCGTTCGTCCAAGGTCACCACATGCGAAGAATGCCCAATTTTGGAGCCTTTTTGAAGCGTATTGGGGCTCTGCGCGCCGACCGAACGGATGTAGCCGGGGGCCCTGGGCATAACGACTGCACAACACCCGGCCCGAGTGGCGCGAAAAGCGCTGCACGAATCGCACCTGCCTGCGATTATCGGACCGCTTCACCGAACCTCCACATCGTGCCACGCAGGTGAAGCAACCGGGCCAGGCCGATGGGACCCCTATCCTTGACCCGACCACCACCGGCCCCCGTAGCTCAGCGGATAGAGCAGGTGCCTTCTAAGCACTTGGCCGCAGGTTCGAGTCCTGCCGGGGGCGCAACGCCGGGACCCTCCTTCGGGAGGGTCTTTTTGCTGGTCAGGGGCGGTTTTCGGTCGGAGCGGGCGGGTCGGGGACAGGGGTCCGGGTGGCTTGATCTGTGCGGCTGGAACCGGCCAAGGACGGTCTACGGCAGCGTCTCTCCGAAAGACCTCCCGAAGAGGAGCGCGCTGCGTCGGTCCCGCGGGGTGAGACAGCGCTCACGGGGGTGCGCTCAGGACTCCGTGGTCTGCCTGAACGTGGTGAGGAGCGTCATGGCGCGGGCTCGGAAGGCTTCGTCCTGGCGGATGATGTGAGGCTCGACGCCCGAGCGGATCACCCGGGCGTCGCCGTCGGCGAGGGCCGCGAGCCGGCTCAGGTGGTCGGCGTTCAGAGCGGCGCCCCCGAGGGCTTCCAGGGCGTCGCAGGCACCCGTCGGGTCGGCGTCCGCCTCGGCCGACGCCAGGGCGGCCGAGGCGAGCGCGGCATGGTCCAGAGCGGCGGGGTCCGACACGGCGACGAGGGCCAGCACCGCGGCCGGCGCCTGGGCCGGGTCGTCGAGGGCCGCCTCCAGCCTGGCGGTGAGCGAACGACCGGCCGGGCCGAGGAGCGCGGTCGCCCTGGCGGCCCTCGCCACGGACCAACGCGTCCACTGGCTCTGCGCGGCACGGTCGAAGACCGAGGCGAGGACGGCGACCGCCGGGTCCGGATCCCCCGTCACGCGCCACAGCGCTTCGGCGAGGGCCGTGTCCGTGTCCAGCGCGCGTGTGGTGCACGTGCCCGGGTCACTGAGCGCTCCCCGGAGGAGGGGCGCCAGAACCGCTGCTCGCGAACCGAGACCGGCCGCGATCCCGGCGGCATCGCTCACGTCCCAGCCACCGCCCCCGAGTTCCTGTTCGAGGCATCCCAGCAGCAGCGCGGGATCGTCCGTGAGGTCGTCCAGGGCCTTCGCCGCCGCGAGGACCCCGCGTCGGGCAGCCGCCCGCAGCGCGGCGACGGCCACGGCGCGGTCCGACGGAGCGCAATCGGCCGCAACGGAGGCGAGTGCGCGACAGGCCGGGCCGGGAAGGTGAGGGATCGCCGCGGACAACTCCGGTAGCGCGGCCGCCGCCTCGGCGCCCCAGCCCGCCAACAGAGCGCACAGCTGCGCGGGTTCGTTGCCGCCGAGGGTCGCGGGCCGCGAGAGGCGGCGGCGGACGGCGTCCAGAAGGCCTACGTGGTACGGGAAGGCGGCGCTCACCGCTTCCCACGGTCCGCTCTCCGTGCCCCACCGTCCGCTCTTCGCGCCCCACCGTCCGGTCGCCGCGTCGAGGGCGCGCGGGCGGCGCCCGAGGCCGGCGGCGAGGAGCGGGGCGGCCCGGTCCGGCGCGACGCGTACGAGCGCGGCCAGAGCACGGTCGGCGTGATCGTCCTCCTGGTCCGGGTTCCGGCCGGCGAGCGGGACGAGTACGTCCGCGGCCGGTTCGGCGGCGCCTGCCAGCCGTTCCAGGAGAGACGCCATGCGGAGCACCGCCGCCTCGTCCAGAGCCGCTGCCCGCAAGCTCTCCACCAGGTGCCGCGCGGCACTGCGCGACAGCATGCAGGCACGGTCGGCGGCCCAGAGGCCTTCGGACCGGACCTCGGCCCGGCCGTCCCGCAGAGCGGCGCGGACCAGGGCGAACGCCGCCTCCCGCGTCGGCTCGTCGTCGCGGTCCAGCAGGGCTTCCACGACGGCGGCCAGCGGCTCGCCGCGCTCGAAGTCGAACTCGGAGCGCAGGCAATCCGCGGGCAGAAGCGACAGCATCGCCGCCTGCAGGGACTCGTTCCACGGGGCGCCCGCGTCGAGGCAGGCGAAGACAGCGGCCAGCCGCACGACGGCGGACTGTGACGGGTCCAGGACGGAAGCCGCCTCGGCCGCTCCGTGCCGCGGGTCGAGCCGAGAGATCCCGGCCAGTACCTCGGCGCGGACGTCGGGTTCGGTTTCCTTCGCCCACCGGGCACGCAGGGCGGGCAGCACGGTCCCGGGGGTGCGGGTGTGCGAGACCGCCCAGGCGGCGGCCCGGCGGACGGCCGGATCGTCATCGGACAACAGCGGCAGCAGCACCGTCAGTTGCCCGGCCACGGCCGCCCGCACCCTGCCCGGCGCCACGCCGTGCTCGTCCTCGCTCTCCGCCATGCCGCCGAGCAGCGCCAGGACGTCGGCCGTGCGGTGCCCGGCGGCCGCGATCCCGGCGAGAAACGGAGCCGCTTCCGCGCTGGCGGCGTAGACCGTTCCCTGGTGCAGCAGACTCCCGTACAGCTCGGAGAGCGCTTCGTCCGACGCGGCCGCATCCGTGTCCGTGTCCGTCAGGGCCCGGAGCAGGTCGGGGATCGCCTCCGCGCTGCCGTACGCATGGGAGGTGGAGGCCCAGGGGTGGGCTTCCAAGCCGTCGAGCGGGTCTGCGAGTTCCATGCGGGGATGGTGCCAGCCGCCACTGACAGCGGACGGCCTTGTGGCCGCGGGCCCTGTGGCTGTGGGCCTTGTGGCCGTCGGCCTTGGGCCTTGGGCCGTGGGCCGTGGGCCGTGGGCCGTGGGCCGTCAACCGTCAGCCGTCAGCCCGTCAGCCCGTCAGCCCGTCAGCCGTCAGCCGTCAGCCGTCAGCCGTCAGCCGTCAGCCGACGATCCGGTCTTCTCCCTCCTGTCCCTCTGTCACGTTCTCGCCTCGGGAATCGTCATATCCATGACGCGACCGACCGGGGGACGGGAAAGAGGGCAGGGCCACGCGAATTCGCCCTGCCCCGCCGCCAGGCCCCGAGGTCGTTCCGACCAGCATGACGGTGTCCGACGACACCCTGACCCAGATGAGGTGCTCCGGCATGACGATGAAGATCGACTCGGTGATCGCACGACAGCGCGTCGACGACCTGGAGGCGGCCGTCCCGTTCTACGAGCGGCTGACCGGCGAGACGGCCGGTCGCTTCGCCTTCGGCGGTGTGAGTCTGGCGAGCGTCGGCCCCTTCCTCTTGTACTGCGGTTCCGACGAGGCGGTGCAGCGGGTCGCCGGAGTCGGCGCCACCCTGGCGGTCGCGGATCTGGGTGGCGCCGTCGAGGAAGCGGTGGCGGCCGGTGCCACCGTGGTGATGCCGGCGCAGCCCACCCCCAACGGCCACCGTGCGGTCCTGCGGCACCCTCACGGAGGCGTGTACGAGTACGTCGGCCCCTGATGAGGGGACTGCCCCGCGCCTCGGGCGGCCTCGTCCGTTCCCGCGCGTTTGCGGGTGGTGCGGTGCGGTCGGAGGCTGAAGGTGCGGGGTGTGAGGCGTGGCCGGGGCGGTGCGTGGGGGCTCCGGCCCGCCCGTACAGAGGGAGGTCATCGTCATGGGCACCGTCAAGGACATGCTCGCCACCTACCCGGCCGATCTCGGGAGCATCGATCAGAACAAGCTCACGCGTTGCATCGAGGCATGCATCGCCTGTGCCCAGGCGTGTACCGCGTGCGCGGACGCCTGCCTGTCGGAGGGCATGGTCGGTGACCTGACCAAGTGCATCCGTACCGACATGGACTGCGCCGACATCTGCAACGCCACCGCCGCGGTCCTCTCGCGCCACACGGGCTACAACGCTGACGTCACCGCCGCCCTGCTCAGGGCCTGCACGGTCGCGTGCAAGGCGTGCGGTGACGAGTGCGCCTCGCACGCGGACATGCACGAGCACTGCCGGGTCTGTGCGGAGGCCTGCCGCTCCTGTGCAGAGGCGTGCGACGAACTGCTGGCGGCCCTCGGCTGAACCCCGGGGGGAGGGCTCGCGGGGTTCAGCCCGGGGGGAGCCTGTGGGGTTCACCCCAGGGGAGCCCGCCGGGGGAAGCCCGCGCGGGGGCCCGTCCGGGGGGAGCCCGCGGGGGCCCGTGCGGGGGGAGCCCGCGGGGAGAGAGGGCAGAGCTCAGGCGGCCTTGGCGCCGGCCCCGTCCCGGGCCGGCGGCCAGCGCGGGTGCAGGCCGTCGATGTGGAAGTCGTGCGTGTGGCTCCGTCCGGCGCCCGCCAGGTGCGGGTGGTCCCGGGGCAGTTCGGGGTGGGCGTGCTCCAGTTCCGCGGGGTCCGTCCTCGGCCACAGCCGTACGGCGGCGAGGGACGCGGCGAGCGCGATCACGGTGAGCGCGCCCGCCGCGACGGCCAGGCCCGCGCGGGCGGCGAGCCAGCCCGCCAGGGGGTAGGTGAGGAGCCAGCAGGCGTGGGTGAGGGAGAACCGGGCCGCGAAGGCGGCGGGCAGGTCGGGCGCTCCGGCCGAGCGTCGTACGAGCCGTCCGCCGGGGGTGAGGATCGCCGAGGTCGCCGCTCCGATGAGCAGCCAGGCCACGAGGAGGGCCGCCCACGCCCAGGGGTCGGCCGTCCCCGGTCCCGCCGTACCCGGACCCGGCGCCCCCGGCCCCGCCGTACCTCCCGGCTCCCCCGGACCCGCCGTACCCGGTCCCCCCGTACCCCACCCCGCCGCCAGCCCCGTCGCGAAGGCGCCGAGCACCGCCGTCATGACGAACGCGGCCGGCAGCATGAGGGTGCGGTCGCCGACGCGGTCCAGGATGCGGGGCAACGCCAGGGCCACGCCCATGGATCCGGCACCGTACGCGCCGAGGGCGAGCGAGACGTCACCGGCGGAGCGGCCGAACGTGTCCCGTACGAGGACGACGGTGTTGACCAGGACCATGGACCCGACCGCCGCGACCACGAGGTCGAGGGCGAGCAGAGCCCGCAGGCGCGGGGTGGCGAGGAAGAGCCGCGTCCCGAAGGCGGCCTTCGCGTACGCGCCGCCGGCGCGCTCGACCGGGCGTGGCCTGGGCAGCAGCACGGAGACGACGAGGACGCCGGACGCCGCGAAGCCCGCGGCGGTGCCGGTGAAGAGCCACTCGTACGAGACGAGGGAGAGCAGCGCGGCGGCGAGGGCGGGGCTGAAGAGGCTCTCCAGGTCGTAGGCGAGGCGGGAGAGGGACAGCGCCCTGGTGTAGTCGCGCTCCGCAGGAAGGACTTCGGGGACGGTCGCCTGGAAGGTGGGCGTGAACGTGGCGGAGGCGGCCTGCAGCAGGAAGATCAGCACGTACACCTGCCACACCTGCGTGACGAACGGCAGGGTCAGCGCGACGCCGGCGCGGGTCACGTCCATGGCCACCAGCAGGGCCCGGCGGGGCAGGCGGTCGGCGAAGGCGCTGACGAGCGGGGCCGTGCCGACGTAGGCGACCATCTTGATCGCCAGGGCCGTACCGAGGACCACGGAGGCGTTGCCCCCGGCGAGGTCGTAGGCGAGCAGGCTCAGGGCCACGGTCGCGAGGCCGGTGCCGACGAGGGCGACGACCTGGGCGGTGAACAGGTGGCGATAGGTGCGGTTCCTCAGGACGGACAGCATGCGGCATCCCTCGGTCGGCTACGGGTACCTCACGGGTCTCGGGGCATGGGTCACGAGGCACGAGGCACGGGTCTCGGGTCGCAGGGCTCGGGGCTCGGGGCACCGGGTCTCAGGGCACGGGCCACGGACCACGGGTTACCGGGCACGGTCCTTCCACCGTAATCGATGCGTGCGCGATTGCGCACCTATTGACGTATGCGGACGAGGGGTCGTACGTACGGCACCGCGCCGCCGCCTGCGCGTGGGGCGGACGAGAACGGCCGGAAGCGGGCATTAGACTCGGGCACCGTGGCGGACACCCAGTACGAAGATCTGTTGAGGCACGTGCTCACTTCCGGTACGGCCAAGGCCGACCGGACGGGGACGGGCACCCGAAGCGTGTTCGGGCACCAGCTGCGCTACGACCTCTCCAAGGGGTTCCCGCTGGTCACCACCAAGAAGGTGCACCTCAAGTCGATCGTCGTCGAGCTGCTGTGGTTCCTGCGCGGCGACTCCAACGTCGGCTGGCTGCACGAGCACGGCGTCACCATCTGGGACGAGTGGGCCGACGAGAAGGGCGACCTCGGGCCGGTCTACGGCGTGCAGTGGCGCTCCTGGCCCGCCCCCGACGGCCGGCACATCGACCAGATCAGCGAGATCCTCGACACCCTGCGCCGCGACCCCGACTCCCGCCGGATGATCGTCTCCGCCTGGAACGTCGCGGAGCTCGACCGCATGGCGCTCGCGCCCTGCCACGCGCTGTTCCAGTTCTACGTCGCGGACGGCAAGCTCTCCTGCCAGCTGTACCAGCGGAGCGCCGACCTGTTCCTCGGGGTTCCGTTCAACATCGCCAGCTACGCCCTGCTGACCCACATGGTGGCGCAGCAGGCCGGTCTCCAGCCGGGCGACTTCATCTGGACCGGCGGCGACTGCCACATCTACGACAACCACGTCGAGCAGGTGGAAGAGCAGCTTTCGCGCACTCCGTACGCGTTCCCCGAGCTGAAGCTCCACCCCGCGGACTCGCTCTTCTCCTACGAGCGCTCCGACGTGGAGGTGCTGAACTACCAGCACCACCCGGCGATCAAGGCCCAGGTCGCGATCTGATGGGCGTCGGGCTGATCTGGGCACAGGCCCACGACGGAGTGATCGGCGTCGCGAACACGATTCCGTGGCGGCTGCCCGAGGACATGACGCACTTCAAGGCCACCACGGTCGGCCGTCCCGTGATCATGGGCCGCAAGACCTGGGACTCGCTGCCCGTACGGTTCCGCCCGCTGCCCGGCCGGCGCAACATCGTGGTGACGCGCGATCCCCTGTGGGCCGCCGACGGCGCCGAGCGCGCCGGATCCGTCCCCGAGGCGCTCGCGCTCGCGGCCGGGCCGACGGCTGCCGGGCCGACGGCTGCCGAGCCCACCACCGTCGGCCCCACGGCCGCCGGCCCCGCGACCGCCGAGCTCACGGCCGCCGAGCCCACGGCCGCCGCCCCCGAGCCCGCCGGCCTCGCGACCGCCGAGGCTTCCGCCGCCACCGCGCCTGCCGTGTGGGTGATGGGCGGCGGAGAGATCTACCGTGCCGCCCTGCCGTACGCCACGACGGTCTCCGTGACCGAGGTCGACGTGACCGTGGAGGGCGACACCTACGCCCCGACCCTGGACGCGGCGACGTGGACGGTCACCGACCAGGACTCGGACCGGGACCTGGACTCGGACCGGGACTCTGACCGGGACCGGGACTCTGAACGGGACCGGGACTCTGACCGGGACCGGGACTCTGACTGGGCGACCTCGACGACCGGGCTGCGCTACCGCATCCGTACGTTCGTCCGCCGCTGAGCGGCGGCGGCCCCGCCGCCGCCCGCCCCCTCCCCTCATTTCCCTTCCCCGCCGGTCTCCGTCCCTTCGCGACCGGCCAGGCCCTCCAGATGGGCGCGCAGCACCTCGGTGCAGGTACGCGGTTCCACGAGCGACGGCTGGAGTACGCCGCCGAGGCCGAGGCCGTCCAGGAGTGCCGTCAGCCGCTCGGACTCGACATCGAGGTCGAGGCCGGGGCGCAGGACGCCCGAGGCGTCGAGCCGGTCGAGCACCCGGCGCACCAGGCTCCTCGTTCCCTCCGCGGCCTGGCGTGACAGGTCTCCGAGCGCCGGGTTGGTGCGGGCGGCCGTGTTGAAGTCCAGGAAGACGGTGACCTCGGCCCGGCGCTGCTCGTCGAGCGGCAGGAGCTCGGCCAGCAGGCCCTCGGCGAGGGCGAGCTGATCGGCGCGGGGCCGCCCTTCCAGCCCTCCGGTGCGCTCGATCCGGGCGAGCAGCCGTGCGCCGACCCGGTCGAGCATCGACCGCATCGCGAAGCGCATCAGGTCCTGCTGGCTCGCGAAGTAGTGCCGCAGCGAACCGATGTTGAGCGCCGCCTCGTCGGCGACGGTGCGCAGCGAGGCGCGCTGCAGGCCTTCCCGGACGACGACCCGGAACAGCGCGTCGACGACCAGGCGGCGGCGGGCCTCGGGATCCACGTACTTGGGCATGGCGCTTTTCTATCACGCCTGTGATAGAAAAGGATTTATCACGGTCGTGATACAACCCTGGAGGGTTCCTCGTGGAGACGTACCTCAATCTCGCGCTCATCAGGTTCGGCCTGGTCGCAGGCGGTCTCGTGATCCTCGCGCTGCTGGCCTTCGCCGTCGCCGTCACCCTCAGGAGGAAGGGCCGGCTGGACGACGTGCGCCCGTACGTGGATCCCGTACTGCGGGCCGGGCTGCGCGCCGCCACGCGACGGCTCACCGACGGCCGCGGAACGGCGGCCGGGGCGCGACGGCGGAGCGACCGGTGGTGACCGGCCTCTCGGCGGCGGACTCCTCCGGCCTCCTCCAACACCTGCTGCTCGACCGCGCACTGAAGGTGGTCATCGTGGTCGCGGCCCTCGGCGTCCTGGCGCTCGGCATGGCGGTGATCTGGCGACGAGCGGGAGGAGGGAAGTGACCTGGGTCACTTTCTGTCACGCCTGACGGCCGCCCGGTGTCTTGATGCCGAACCCGTGACGAAGACGGAACACGGCAGACGGAGGGGACACCATGACCGACAAGACCAGCGCCGCCGCCGACAACACCAGCGCCGCCGCCCGGAACGCCGCCCACGACGACGCCGACGCCGGCACCCGCAGCACCTCCCCCGCTGCCGTCCGCGCCGGCGCCCACGTCGTCGTGATCGGTGGCGGGTACGCCGGCGTGATGGCCGCGAACCGGCTCACCCGCCGCGACGACGTGACCGTGACCCTGGTCAACCCGCGCCCCGTCTTCGTCCCGCGGCTCCGGCTGCACCAGCTGGTGGGTGGCAGTCACGACGCGGTCGTCGAGTACCGGGACGTCCTCGCCGATCGCGTCCGGCTGGTCGTCGACGGCGTGACGCGGATCGACGCGGCCGCGCGCACCGTCGTCCTGGCGGAGGGCGGCACCCTCTCCTACGACCACCTGATCTACGCGGTGGGCAGCGCGAGCGCCGCCCCGCGCGTGCCCGGAGTGGCCGAGTTCAGCCACTCGGTCGCCACCCTCGAGGAGGCGCGGCGGCTGCGGTCCGTCATGGACGCCACGCCCGCCTCGGCGCCGCTCACGGTCGTCGGCGGCGGCCCGACCGGCATCGAGACCGCCGCCGAACTCGCGCAGCAGGGCCGCCGGGTGACCCTCGTCAGCGGCGGCACGCTCGGCCCGTACCTGCACCCCAGGGCCCGGCGTACGGCGGTCAAGCGGCTGGCACACCTCGGCGTGACCGTCCTGGGAGCTTCCGGCACGGAGGGCACGGAGGGGTCGAAGGGCTCGGAGGGGGCAGAAGGCTCGCAGGGGTCCCAGGGGCCGGAAGGCGCCAGGGTGGTGGCCGTGACGCGTGACGCCGTCCACCTCGGCGACGGCCGTACGCTGCCGAGCGCGGTGACCATCTGGACCGCCGGGTTCGGCGTGCCCGATCTCGCCGCGCGCAGCGGACTGAGCACCGACGCGGCCGGCCGCCTGCTCACGGACGAGACCCTGACCTCCGTGGACGACGAGCGGATCGTCGCCGCCGGGGACTCCGCGGCCCCGGCGGACCGCTCGTTCCGGATGAGCGCCTACGCCGCGGGCTGCCTGGGCGCCCACGCCGCCGACACCGTGCTGCACCGCCTCGCGGGCGAGCGGCCCGAGCCCGTCGACCTCTCCTTCTCCGCCATGTGCATCAGCCTGGGACGCGGCTCCGCCGTCTTCCAGCTCGCCCGCAAGGACGACACCGCGCTGCCGCTGTACGTCGGCGGGCGCGCCGGGGCCAAGCTGAAGGAGATGTCCTGCGAGTTCAGCGTCAAGCACCTCGCGAAGGAGGCCCGCGAGCCCGGTTCGCACAGCTGGCCCAAGGGAGCCAAGGGAGCCAGGGGAGCCGAGGGAGCCAAGGGAGTCGGACGCGAGCCGTCGGCAGGGGCCGACCGGGGCGAGCTGCTGACGGCGGCCGCCGTCAAGTCGTAGTCTCGGCAGCCCATTTGATCACTCACAGGACCGAAGGAGAACGCCCGGACATGGACGACGACGACCGCGCCGGTACGGACGAGGCGACCGAGGCGTTCGTCGCCCACCGCAACCTTCTCTTCACCGTCGCGTACGAGATGCTCGGCTCGGCCGCCGACGCCGAGGACGTCCTCCAGGAGACCTGGCTGCGCTGGTCGGAGGTCGACCTGACGCAGGTCACGGACCGGCGCGCGTATCTCGTACGGATCGCCACCCGGCAGGCGCTCAACCGGCTGCGCTCCCTGAAGCGCCGCCGGGAGGCGTACGTCGGCCAGTGGCTGCCCGAGCCGCTGCTCACCGCGCCGGACGTGGCCGAGGACGTCGAGCTGGCCGAGAGCATGTCGATGGCGATGATGCTCGTCCTGGAGACGCTGGCACCGACGGAACGCGCGGTGTTCGTGCTGCGCGAGGTCTTCGACGTCGATTACGCCGAGATCGCCGAGGCTCTCGGGAAGACGCCGGCGGCCGTCCGCCAGATCGCCCACCGCGCCCGCCGGCACGTGGACGCCCGCCGCCCGCGTACGAGGGTCTCCCCCGAGAAGGCGCGGGCGGTCCTCGAGTCGTTCCGGCGAGCGCTCGAAGCGCGGGACCCGCAGGCCTTCCTGGACGTGCTCGCCCCGAACGTGGTGCTCGTCAGCGACGGCGGCGGCGTGAAGCGCGCCGCGCTGCAGCCGATCGTCGGCGCGGACAGTTTCGTCCGCTTCTACCTCGGCGGCTCCGCGAAGGCGGGGGTCACGGTCACCTGCACGCCCACGACGGTCAACGGAAGCCCGGCGCTCGCGGTGCGGGTCGACGGCGAGCTGGACGGGGTCATGGCGGCCCGCGTGGAGGACGGCCGCATCGCCGGCATCTACTTCGTGCGCAATCCCGAGAAGCTGACGCGCGTCGCCGCCGAGACCTCGCTCACCCTGCGCTGAACGCCCCCGACCCGGGTCGGCCTCGCCCGGCCTGGGTCGGCCTCGCCCGGCCCGGGTCAGCCTCGCCCGGCCCGGCCGGCCTAGCCCGGCCCGGGTCCACCTCGCCCGACCCGGCCGCTCTACCTCGCCCGGCCCCGCCTCCGCCGGGTCGGGGCCCGGTTCGGCCGCCCGCCGTTCGCCGGTCAGGCGTCATCGACCGCCGGGAGCGGGTCTCGGCCGTACGCCGGGCGGGCGCCAGCCGCAGGCCAGGCGGGCGTCAGTCGTGCCAGGGTTCGCCCGTCACCTGGTGGTCCGCGTGGCTGATGGCCTCGACGACCAGCCGCTTCATATGGCCGTCCGGCAGCGAGTAGACCACCCGGCGGCCCTCCTTGCGGGACTCCACGAGCCCGCCGAGCCGCAGCTTGGCCAGGTGCTGGCTCACGGCGGGCCGGGCCGCGCCCACCGTCCCGGCGAGCGCGCTGACGTCCGACTCGGCGCGCGACAGGAGCCACACGAGGTGGAGGCGGGTGGGATCGGCGAGCAGCGCGAAGACGCGTGCGGCCGCGTCGAGTTCGCGGGCGCCGGGTGTGCGCTGGTGGGCGCCGGTGGCGTCAGGGGTGCCGTCGCGTGGAGCCATGAGGGAATCGTAGGCACATCGGGGCCGGCGGGGACGGGCCGAGCGGATCTGGCGGAAACGGACGGAGGGCCCGCAGGCCGCCGGCGAAGATCACCGCGGGGGCCGCGGGGGTCTGTCGGCGGCGAGCCGTTGCCCGTCACCTGGCTGCCCGAGCAGCTCACCTTCGCCCGCTGGTACGCCGCCCACGGCGACAGCCTCCTCGTCCCCGCCGTACGCGCCGTTACGGACACCGAGGGCACGGAGGGCGGCACGGTCGTCAGGGCCGTCCGGCGGGTAGACAGCTGATGTGAACACGACCGTCGCCGCGTCCCGTATCGAGCGGCTTCTGGAGAACGGGGTCCGCGGGCAGGTGTATCCCGGGGCCGCGTGGGCCGTCGGTGACGCCGGTGGGAGGCTGGCGGGCGGGGGCGTCGGTGCGCTCGCGCCCGGGGAGCGGCCCGTCCGCGCCGGCGACGCGCTGTTCGACCTCGCGAGTCTCACCAAGGTCATCGCCGTCTGGCCGGTCGTCGGCACGCTCGTCGAGAGCGGCAAGCTCCGACTCGACGTGAGGATCGGCGAGTTCTGGCCCGAGGCCGCTCCCCACGCGCTGGGCGACGTCACTCCGCTCCAGCTGCTCACCCACACCGCCGGGCTGCCGCTGCGCGCCAACCTCCGTGCCCTGTACGGGACCGATCCGCAGGACGTACGGGACGGAGTGCTGCGCGAGCGGCTGCGGCGGCGGCCGGGTGAGGCGGTGGAGTACACCGACCGCGCCGCGCTCGTCCTCGGCTACCTCGCCGAGTTCCTGACCGGAACGTCCCTGCGGGAGCTGGCCGGGACCCGGGTGTGGGAGCCGCTGGGCATGACGGACACGCGGTACGGGCCGCTGTCCGCGCCGCTGGCCGCGCGGGCGGCGCCGACCGAGTACGACGAGGAGACCGGCGCCCATCTCCGCGGCACCGTGCACGACTTCTCCACCCGGCTGCTCGGCGGCGCCTGCGGTATCGCCGGCACCTTCTCCACCACCGGCGACCTGGGGCGCTTCCTGCGGCAGGTGCTCGACCCGGTCCGGCCGCCGTTCGGCGCGGAGTGGGCGGCCGAATCGCTCCGCGTGCGGACCGGCCGACTCGTACCGCCGCGCGGCCTGTTCTGGCACCTCGCGCCCGGCACCACGGCGCGCGACGACATCTGGGTCCACTACGGCTTCACCGGCACGGGCATGTGGGTCAGCCCCACGCGCGGGCGCTGGGCCGTACTCCTCACCAACAAGCTCTACTTCACGCGCGCGACGGGCCCGATAACCGCCGTCCGCGACGCCTTCCGCGAGGCCGTGTTCCCGTAGCGACACCCCACCTCGACCGGCCGTGACCGTCAGTGACGATTGTGACCGGATCAGGCCGGAATCGTTGCACGCCGTAAACGATCACGCGGAGGTGCGACGGTGGTTGAACAGCGGACGGCGTTGATGACGGGGGTCGGCACGGATACGGATTCCCCGGCAGCGAGCGCGCTTTCAGCGGCAGCGCCGGACGCGGCCTCGGCGGTCTTCCTCGACGAACCCGCCGCCGTACGCCGCGCGGCCGACGAACTCGCCGACGGACGCGCGGTGCTGCACGGCTTCGCCGGCCTCTACGCGTTGACCGCCCGTCCCGAGCCGGAGGCCGTCGCGCGGGTCAACCGGCTGAAGGGCCGCCCGGAAGGGCAGCCCGGCAGCGTCACTACCGTGCCGTCCCTGGTCCCCGGCCTCTTCGACTGGACCCGGCTGCCCGCCGAACTGCCCCGCAGGCAGGTGTGGTCGCTGATGGAGGAGCTGTACGAGCTCGGTCCGTTCGGCTTCCGGGGGCCGGCCGCCGACCGGCTGCCCGGGCATCTGACGGCGGTACGGGACGGGGTGAGGACCGTACAGGTCATCACCCCCGGCCGGCTCTGCCCGTCGAACGAGTTCCTGGCCGCGGCCCTCGACCGGATCCGCTCCGGGCCCGAACCCGAGCCCGCACACGGCACCAGGCCCCATGCCGAGCCCCGCACCGAGCACCACGCCGAGCCTCACACCCAGCCCCGGGCCGAGCCCGGCCCCAAGGCCGGCCCCAAGTCCCGTCCCAGCGGCGGCTTCCTCTTCGTCACCTCGGCCAACCGGTCCCGCGAGCTGCCCCATTGGCGCGGTGACGGTGCCGTCCGCGACTTCGGGCACGAGCCCGGCGTACGGATCCTGGCGCATCGCGACGACGAAGCGGCACGGCGGCGGTATCCGCACCACGCGCCCGTGTCGGTGAGCATCGTGTCCTTCCACCGCCCGGCCGGCCGCGGCCGGGCGGGGCTGCCGGCGCTGACGCTGGAGCGCCCGGGCTCCCTGTCGGCCGAGCACATCCGGTCCGTGGCCGCGAACCACGGCTTCTCGCTGGTCGTCGCCCCGGCTGCCGCCGCCGGTCCGCGGCCCGGCCCGCGCGTCTACCTGCCGCCCGTACGCCGGTAGCCGTAGGCGCGCAGGAAGGCCGCCACGCCGCCGCGCAGCAGGCGTTCGGTCTCGGTCTCCGCGAGCGGCAGGACGCCGTAGTGGGAGCGCTGCAGGACGGTGGCCGAGGTGAGGGCCAGGAAGTGGCCGCTCGCCAGCGGGGCGTCGCCATGAAGGTCGAGGAGGCCGTCGTCGGCGAGCGCGGTGAACGCGGCGGTGAGCGCGGCGGCGACCGGTGCCGGCCCCGCCTCCTGCCAGGCCTCACGGACCTCGGCGGGGACGTGGTCGGCCTCGGCGGAGATGTGGCGGACCAGGGCGAAGTGGTCCGGGTACTCGGCGATGAGGTCGGTGAACGCGCGGGCGAGGGCGACCAGGTCGCGTTCGAGCGCGTCGGGGTGGGGCGGCCGCTCGGGGTCCACGAGGGCGTTCAGCCGGGTGAGCTGGGCGTCCCGCACCTGGTTGGACGTCCAGGTGACGACCGTCTGGAAGAGCTGGGCCTTGCCGCCCGGGAAGTGGTTGTAGAGCGTGCGCGTCGAGACCCCGGCCGCGGCGGCCAGCGCGTCGACGGAGGCGCGCGCGTAGCCCTCGCGGCCGAAGGTCGCGCAGGCCGCGCGGACCATGGCGAGCTGTTTCTCCAGCTTGCGGGGCGGGACCTCGCGCCGGGCCCGCTCCATCCAGGCGTCGTTGGTGCTGCTCATGCCTGCACCTTACGCGCGACCACCCCTCAACTACAACGCACGTTGCACTTTCTACAACGAGCGTTGTACCTTCCTGGTGTTGCCGGACGCACCGGGCGTCCCGGCCACTCGTCGAGGGGGAACAGTCATGTCCGAAACCACCGTCGGGACCCACGCACCGCTGCGCGTCGTCGTCCTGGTCGGCAGCGTCCGCGACGGCAGCACGGGACCCGCCGTCGCCGGATGGTTCACCGGGATCGCGGAGCGGCACGGCGGCCTGGAGCTCGACGTGATCGACCTCGCCGAGGTCGACCTGCCGCTGGCCATGCCCGCCTGGGGCGGCCGGCCCGGCGAGCGCGCGGCGGCCGCCCTCGCCGAGGTCACACCGCGGCTCGCGGCCGCCGACGCGTTCGTGGTCGTCACGCCCGAGTACAACCACAGCTTCCCGGCCGCGCTGAAGAACGTCATCGACTGGCACCGGGCCGAATGGCAGGCCAAGCCGGTCGGCTTCGTCTCGTACGGCGGGATCGGCGGCGGCCTGCGGGCCGTCGAGCAGCTCCGACTGGTCTTCGCCGAGCTGCACGCCACCACCGTGCGCGACTCGGTCAGCCTGCACGGCCCGTGGTCGGCGCTCGGCGAGGACGGCGAGCCGCGCGACGCGACGGTCGCGGAGGGCGCCGCCAAGGGCATGCTGGGCCAGCTCGCGTGGTGGGGGCGGGCGCTTCGTACCGCCCGGACCGAACTGCCGTACCAGGTCTGAGAGGGCTGCCGTCATGAGCAAGACCGAACTCCGCGACGACGCCCGCCTCCCGAACCGCACGTCGACCCCCGGCGCACCCGCCACCGCCACCGCATCCACGCCCGGGCCCGGACCCGCGTCCGCGTTCGGGTCCGGGCCCGGGCCCGAACGCGGACGAGCGTCCACGTCCCCGTCCCCGTCCGGTGCCGCCGGGACGCCGCTCAACCGAGTCCTCGCCGTCACCATCCTGGGCTCCGTCATGGCCGTCCTGGACATGACCATCGTCAACGTGGCCCTGCGCAGCCTCTCCGAGGCCTTCCTCGCCCCGCTGGAGACCATCCAGTGGACCGCCACGGCCTACACCCTGGCCCTCGCGGCCGTCATCCCGACCGCGGCCTGGGCCATGGGCCGGATCGGCGCCAGGCGCACGTACCTCACCGCGCTCGTCCTGTTCACCCTCGGCTCCCTGCTCGCCGCGCTCGCCTGGGACGCGGCCAGCCTGATCGCCTTCCGTGCCGTCCAGGGCCTCGGCGGCGGACTGCTCATGCCGGTCGGCATGACGATGGTGATGCGGGCCGCCGACCCGGCCCGGATGGGACGGGCGATGGCATTGGGCGGACTGCCCATCCTGGTCGGCCCGGTGGTCGGGCCCACGCTCGGCGGCTGGCTCGTCGACGTCGCCTCCTGGCACTGGATCTTCCTGGTCAACCTGCCCCTCGGCGCCCTGGCGCTGGTGCTCGCGGGACGGCTGCTGCGTCCCGACGCGCCGCGCGCCGGCGACCCGGCGCCGCGTCTGGACGTCCCCGGTCTGCTGATGCTCTCTCCCGGGCTCGCGCTGCTCCTGTACGGGCTCGCGCGCGGCGGCGAGGGAGCGGCGGCGGCCGGCGCGTTCGCCTCGCCCGGCGTCCTGCTGCCCACCGCGGCCGGTCTGCTCCTCGTCGCGGGCTTCGTGCGGCGGGCCCTGACGGCGCGTGAGCCGCTGCTCGACCTGCGGCTGCTCCGCGACCGCACGTTCGCGGCCGGGATCGGCACCCTCGCGCTGTTCACCTGCGGCTACTTCGGCTCGATGCTGCTCGGTCCGGTGTACTGGCAGGCGGCCCGCGGGTTCAGCGCGAGCGCGGCGGGACTGCTCGCGGCCCCGATCGGGATCGCCGTCGGCGTGACCATGCAGATCGCCGCCCGCCGCATCGACACCACCTCGCCGCGGCGCCTGATCCCGGCGGGTGTCGCCCTCGCCGCGTTCGGCATGGGGCTCTCGGCGCTGCAGACCGGCGTCGCGGGCGTGGCGGCCTGGCGGGTGGTCGGCGCGGCGATGGTGATGGGCGTGGGCGCGGGCATGGTCCTGATGCCGACGATGACCACCGCGAGCCGGAACCTGCCGAAGGAGCGGATGGCGGCGGCGAGCACCGCACTGAGCATCAACTCGCAGCTCGGCGCGTCGGTCGGTACGGCGCTGTGCTCGGTGGTCCTCGGCGCGGCGGGCACCGACCCGGCCGGCTTCCGGATCACGTACGCGGTCGCGGCGGCGCTGCTCGCCCTGGCGCTCGTGCCCGCCCTGTTCCTTCCGGGCCGCCGCCCCTGACCTCGCCAGCGCTCCCTCCCCCACAAGTCGGTCTTGTTTTCCAACTCACCACCCCCCTAGTGTGTCCAGAAATCAAACTGACACACCCTAGGGGGGCGTGGCGTTCCATGGGAGCAGCCAAGAAGCTTCCGGCCCGGCTGGCCGACCACCCGTCCGTACGCGCCGTGCTCGCCGCCCGCGACGCCGACTCCGGTACCGACTCCGGCACCGGCACCGACTCCGGCAACGGCACCGCTCCCGCGGTGGTCGACGCCGACTGGCTGCGCGAGCTGTGCCTGCGGGCCGGTGCGGACGACGCGGCGGCCGTGAGCCTGGACCATCCCGATCTGGCGGGCGAACGGGAGTACGCGGAAGGCGCGTTGCCCGGGACGCGGACGCTCGTCTCACTCGTCGTGCGGATGAACCGGGACGACGTGCGCTCGGCGGCCCGCAGCGTCGCCAACCACGAGTTCCACCGGGCCGGCGAAATCGTCAACGACGCGGCCCGGACGGTCGTACGGGAACTGCAGGACGCCGGATACCGGGCGGTGAACCCCTCCGCGACCTTCCCCATGGAGATGGACGACTTCCCCGGCCGCATCTGGGTCGTCGCCCACAAGACGGTCGCGGTGGCGGCCGGCCTCGGAGTGATGGGTCTCCACCGCAACGTCATCCATCCGCGCTTCGGCAGCTTCGTCCTGCTCGCGACCGTCCTCCTGGACGCCGAGGTCTCCTCGTACGGCGAGGCGCTCGACTACAACCCGTGCGTGGAGTGCAAGTTGTGCGTGGCCGCCTGCCCCGTCGGGGCGATCTCCAAGGACGGCGACTTCGACTTCCTGGCGTGCGCGACGCACAACTACCGCGAGTTCATGGCCGGGTTCACCGACTACGTGCAGACGGTCGCCGACAGTGCCGACGCGGCCGACTTCCGCTCCCGGGTCACCGACGCCGAGAACGCCTCCATGTGGCAGAGCCTGGCCTTCAAGCCCAACTACAAGGCCGCCTACTGCCTGGCCGTCTGCCCCGCCGGCGAGGACGTCCTCGGGCCGTACCTCGACGACCGCCGGCACTTCATGAACACCGTTCTGCGGCCCCTCCAGGACAAGGCCGAGACCCTGTACGTCCTGCCCGGCTCCCCCGCGAAGGAGTACGCGGAGCGCCGCTTCCCGCACAAGGCGGTCAAGGAGGTCAGCGGGGGCTGGCGGAAACCGGCCCCCAAGGAGGACGCCACGCGGCCGCCGGACGCCCCCTAGAGGGTGCCCGCGAGCGTGACGCCCAGCCACACCGCGCCGAGTCCGGCCGCGATGCTCCCGAGGACGTTGGCCGCCGCGTAGCCGCGCGCGCCCGTCTCGTACAGCTTCAGCGTCTCGTACGAGAAGGTCGAGTACGTGGTGAGCGCGCCGCACAGACCGGTGCCGAGGAGCAGTCCGACGCGGGCGGAGGCGACGCCGGTGAGCAGGCCGAGGAGGAGCGAGCCGACGACGTTCACCGTGAACGTGCCCCAGGGGAAGACGGAGTCGTGGCGGGCCTGGACGGCGCGGTCGGTGAGGTAGCGCAGCGGCGCACCGACGGCGGCGCCCGCGACTACGAGCAGCCAGTTCACCCGCGCGGCTCCCGGCCCCCGTCGTCCTTGCCGTCCCGGTTCCCGTCCGCGGCCCTCTCCCCGTTCCCGTCACCGGCCCCGTCACCGGCCCCGTCCGGCCGCGGTGTCGCCCCGGCCGGGCCGTACCGTACGACCTCGCAGGCGTCGAGCAGGATGAGCCCGCCGTCCGTGAGCAGCTCCTCCACCTCCGGCAGGAAGGCCCGTACGCGCTCCTCCGTGTCCACGACGAGGACCGCCACGGGCAGGTCCTCGCCCAGCGAGAGCAGCCGGGCGGTGTGCACCAGCGCGGAGGAACCGAAGCCCTCGACGCCGTG
This sequence comes from Streptomyces sp. NPDC127114, assembly GCF_042677525.1. Classification (NCBI taxonomy): domain Bacteria; kingdom Bacillati; phylum Actinomycetota; class Actinomycetes; order Kitasatosporales; family Streptomycetaceae; genus Streptomyces; species Streptomyces sp. NPDC127114. The sequence goes on along the minus strand of NZ_JBHXTJ010000007.1, from coordinate 58,956 downwards.
GAACACGGAGGCCCCGGCGAGTCCGGCGGCGTGCGCGCGGTGCACGATCTCGGTGGACAGCGGCCGGTGGTGCCAGGTGTCGTTCTCGCCGACGAGGACGGTCAGGCGCAGCGCGGGGCCCGCGAGCCGGGTCATGACGGCCTCCTTCGCGCGGCGGCGGCCCGGGCGGCGACGACGCCCGCCCAGACGGCGGCGAGCGCGGTGACCGCGGTCCCGCCCAGGTAGAGCAGGGCGCGCGGGGCGTCGCCGGTGGCGAGCAGCCGCTGGGTGTCGAGCGTGTAGGTCGAGAAGGTGGTGAAGCCGCCGCAGACGCCGGTGCCGAGGAAGGGGCGCAGCAGCGGGTGGGGCGGTGAGGCGGTCTCGGTCGCGACCACCATCAGCGCGCCGAGGAACGCGCAGCCGGCCGCGTTGACGGTGAGGATCGTCCAGGGGAAGGCGCCGGCCGGAGTGGGCCAGGCGAGGGTCGCCGCGTAGCGGGCCGCGGCACCGAGTGCGCCGCCGACGGCGACGGCCCCGACGACGGGTAGCTGTGCGCGGAATCCCATGAGGCCAGATTAGGCGCAGACGGCGGCGCGACCGACGCGGAGCCGGCACCGGGCGCGGACCCGAAGCGGACACGAACGGACCCGGGCGCGAACCGCAAGCGGGCGCGGACCCGAAGCGGACCCGAAGCGGACTGGGCGCGAACGCCAGGCGGCCGAAGGCCGGAAGAGAAACGAGGCGCACAGGCGCGGTCCCCGGCCTGGGGCATTAACCGGAGCCCGGCCCGTGCTGCCTCACGTTGATGTTCCGGGCGGATAGTCACACCGGTCAAAGGCCGTGCGGCGAGTCTGTCAGATCCCCCCGTGGGGTATCGCGGCCCCGGATCGGAACGGCGGCGGACCGGTGTCCGGCCGGTGAGAGGGCCCTGCCGCGGGCTTCCGGGGGAGGGTGTGTGGTCCGGCCACCACCAGGCGGCCCAGACGGGTGCCGGCTACACCTCCTCCTGGCGGCGCCGACACGGGACCGTGGAGGTGCAGCGGGAGGGAGCTGCACAACCCCCCATGGCAGGAGTGTCGTGAGTACATCCGTCGCAACCAGGTTCAGGACCGTCGCCGCGCACCGGGACGCGGCCGGCGAGGACGTGTACGGCGAACTCTGCGCCGCGCTCTTCTCCGGTTTCCCGCGCCGCGACCAGCGGATGAAGGCCGAGCAGTATCTGAGCGGGCTGCTGACCGCGCAGGGCCGCAAGTCCATCCGCAACATCGCCGCGCAGATCGGCGGCCCGGCCGCCGAGCAGAGCCTGCACCACTTCATCTCCAGCTCCACGTGGGACTGGCGGCCGATGCGGGCGGAGCTCGCCCGCTTCGTCCAGCGGACCGGTTCCCCGCAGGCCTGGGTGGTCCGGCCCATGCCGATACCGAAGGCCGGGCAGCACTCGGTCGGCGTCGACCGGCGCTTCGACCCCGAGCGCGGCCAGGTCTTCCGCGGCCAGCAGGCCTTCGGCGTGTGGTTCGCCTCCGAGGAGACCAGCGTCCCCGTCAACTGGCGGCTCTTCCTGCCCGACCCGTGGGTCAAGGACCCGACGCGGCGTGACCGCGCCGAGGTGCCCGAGGGCGCGGCGGAGGAGACGCTCGAGGAGTGCGCGGTCAACGCGGCGCTGGACACCTCCCGCTGGCCCGACGTGGCCCGCAAGCCGCTGCTGCTCGACATCCGCGGCGGCGCCGGGCGGGCGGCCCTGCACCGGCTGGCCCTCGCGGGCGTCCCGGTGGTGGCCCGGATCGGCACAGGCTGCCGGCTGACCGTCGCGGACCGCTCGCTGCCGGGCTTCGGCGCCGGACCGCTCACGGCGCTGCAGATCCTGGAGTCCCTCAAGGGGCTGCGGCGCCCGGTCAGCTGGGTGGACTCGGCGGCCGGCGTGCGCACCTCGCGCACCTCCCTCGCCACGGCGGTGCGGGTCACCCTGCCGGTACCGGCGGGCGAGCGGCAGCGGCCGCTGCTCCTGCTCGGCGAGTGGGACGACCCGCGGCGCGCCCCGGCCCGGCTGTGGATCACCGACCTGACCGGTTCGGCGGTCGGACCGCTGCTGCGGCTCACCAAGCTGTCGCGCCGGGTGGAGCGGGACTTCCGGGCGGTCGGCGAGGGCGCGGGCCTGCGGGACTTCGTGGGCCGCTCGTTCCGCGGCTGGCACCGGCACATCACGCTGGCTTCCGCGGCCCACGCGGCGACCGTGCTCGCGGCCGGCCACGACGCCCCGTACTCCACGGCTCCCGCCCGCTCGGCGAGCTGACGGCGCAGCCCCCTGCAGACCGGGGTCCGGGAGTTGGGGCTTCCGGACCCCGTACCGGCGCCCGACGCCCGACCTCGTACCGGCACCTGGCCCTGTGCCGACACCCGACGGCGGGTGTCTCCGGAGAGGCCTAGGGTGCGTCCTTCGCCGGCCCGGTCTGGCGGGTTTCGCCGAGGGCGGCGCGGCGGCGGGCGAGGACCTCACGGGTGCGCTGGAGGCGCAGCGCCAGCTGCACCTCCAGGACCTGTCCGGGCTTCTGCCACTCCGGGCCCAGGAGTTCGCCGATCCGCTCCAGGCGGCGCGAGACCGTGTTCGGGTGGACGTGCAGGGCCTCGGCCGCGTTGGTGGGACTGCCGCCGGAGGCGAAGTACGCCTCCAGCGTGCGGGTGAGATCGGTGAACCGCTCGGCGTCGTAGTCCAGTACCGGCCCGATCGCCGACTCGACGAAACCGTCCACGTCGTGGTCGTCGGACAGCAGCAGTCCCAGGAAGCCCAGGTCCTCCACGGACGCCGCCGCTCCCGTGCCGCCGAGCGCGCTCATCGCGTCCAGGCAGCGGGTGCCCTCCTGGTAGAGCCGGCCCACGGTGTCCGGGCTCCAGCCGGGGCCGGCCGCGCCCACCGAGACCGGGTGGCCGAGCAGAGGGGCCAGTTCGCCCGAGACGGCCTTCGCGGCGGCGGACGCGTCCACACCGGGCAGCAGCAGCACGATGCAGCCGCCCTGCACGGTCTTGAGCCCCGCCATCCGGTACGCGTACGAGGAGGCCCACACCACCGCGCGGCCCTGCTCGCCGCCCTCGGGCCGGGCCACCACCAGGACGTGCGGCTTGCGCAGGTCGATGCCGAGGCGGCGGGCACGCTGGGCGATCTGCTGCGGGGCGTGCTGCGGCTCGGCGAGCAGGTCGTCGAGGAGTTCGTCGCGGACGGGACCCTCGGCGACGGCGGTGGAGCGCTGCATGAGGAGCAGGAAGGCGACGGACTGGGCGGCGAGTTCGAGCAGCCGCTCGTCCTCGCCGGTGAGCTCGGTCGCGGCGCTCACGACGAGGACGCCGAGGTCCTCGGAGCCGGCGATGACGGGCGCGACCCAGGTCCGCTCGGCGTCGCCGTCGCCAGGGCCGTGATCGGGGCCGCATCCGGATCCGTGATCGGGGCCGCACCCGGGCGGTCCCGCCTTGGTCCCGGCGCCGCCGGCGCGTACGGGGCGGCGGCCCGCGTGTGCGTCGAGCGAGGCCTTCGCCACCGCGTCCTCGTCGAGGCCGGGGATCTCGCCGGTGGCGGCCAGCGTGCGACCGCCGGTGTCGCGGACGAGGACGCACGCGTCGAGGGCGTCACCGGCCGCCTTGGCGACGCCGAGCAGATCGCCGCCCGACAGCACCAGGTTCATGATCCTGCTGTGCGCCTCGCCGATGTAGCGCATGCGGGTGAGCGCGGTGCGGGCGCGGGAGCTGTCCTGTTCGAGTTCGGTGACCTCGGCCGTGGTCTGGTCGAGGAGTCCGGCCTTCTCCGTGGCGACGGCGGCCAGGTCGGCGAGCGGGGCGAGCAGCGCGAGCTCGGCGTCGGCGAACCTCCGGGCCCTGCGGTCGGCGCCGTACAGCAGGCCGAGGACGGTGTCGCCGATCCGCAGGGGCACGGCGAGGACGGCGCGCAGTCCCTCCTCGCGGACCACCTCGTCGACCGTGGGCAGGTGCGGGAAGCGGTCGTCCGCCAGGTAGTCCTCGGTCCAGGCCGGTCCGCCGGTCGCGTGGACCAGGCCGCCGAGTCCCTGGCTGTCGAGGGCGCCGGAGCAGGCGGCGGCGTCGAAGGCGGTGAGGCCGCCCTCGGAGCTGTGCAGGACGCGCACGCCGTGGTCGTCGCGCAGGGTGACGCAGGCGAGGTCCAGGTCGAGGAGCCGCCGGGCCCGGCGGACGACCAGCCGCAGCAGGCCGTCCAGGTCGTACGGGAGGGTGAGGTCGCGGGCGGTGTCCGCGAGGGCGTCGAGGCCCGCCTCGCGCTGCTCGCGGCGGGCGAGCGAGCGGCCGACTCCGGTGGCGAGGTGCACCGCCCGCTCCAGACGGGCGAGTTCGGCCGGCGGCAGGCCGGACGCGCGGGCCTCGTCGAGCAGTTCGGTGAACCGCTCGGGCGGCGCCTGCTGGGCCAGCAGCTCCAGCACGGAGAGCGCGTCCACTCCCCCGCCCCCGTCCGTGCCGTGGTGGGACATGCCTCAACTCCCGCTGTTGAGCAGAACCAGGTGTCGCCGTGGACACCCGTACCGCTGGCCGAAACTAGATCGGACGTGCACGGCGGTCAACGGTGAGATCGACGACTTCATGGCTGTTCGTTCACCTTCCGCCCCATTCCGCTGGCTCCAGTGTGCCGGGGCCACCTTCGCGTGCCTGCGACGGGGTGGCGCGGGCACCTTGCCGGGCCGGGCGCGGGCGCGCGAACGTGAGCGGGGCGCGCCCGACGGTGCGTCAGGACCGGGCAGGGACAGGCGGGACCGGGCACCCCGGGAGCGCCGACCTCGGGGTGCCGGGTCCGGCCGCCGGCCCGCCGGGCGGCGGGCTGATCAGGCCGGCGCACCCGCGACGACCGGTACGAGCCGGAGCGGCCGCAGCCAGGATCCCTGGGCCTGCGCCGGTACGCGGGGCCGCGGAGCCTCCCGTACGGTCAGCAGCGAGCGGTGCAGCCGGCGCAGCCGCGCCGAGGGCTCCCGGCCGCCGTCCTCGGCCAGGGCCACGCAGAGCCGGTGGAAGACCTCCACGGCGTCGTCGGTGCGGCCGGAGCGCAGCAGGGCGACCATGAACTGGGCGTGCAGCGACTCGTTGACGGGGTGCCGGGCGACGAGGACGGCGAGTTCGGGCACCATCTCGGCGTGCCGGCCGAGCCCCAGCTGGGCCTCGACCCACTGGTCGAGCACGCTGAGCCGGGAGGCCTCCAGGCGCTCGGTCTCCGCGCGCAGCCCGGGGCCGGCGTCGACTCCCGCGTACGGCTCGCCGCGCCAGAGCGCCAGGGCCTCGCCGAGCCGGAGCGCGGCGCGCGCGAGGTCGCCCGCCTCCATGGCGCGGTAACCGGCGCCGGCCGCGCGCTCGAACTGCCACACGTCATGGGAACCGCCGCCGGTGTCGAGCCGGTAGCCGCCGGACTGGGCGGCGAGCACGGTCTCGGGGGTGCGGCCGTCTCCCGCACCGGGCCCGCCCTCCGGGCCGCGGCCGGCGCCCCGGCCGTCACCGAGCGCGGTGGCGATCAGCGAGCGCAGTCCCAGGATGTGGGAGTGGAGCTCGGCGCGCGCTCCGCGCGGCGCGCCGGACGGCCACAGCTCTTCCATGAGGACGGAGACCGGGACGACCTGGTCGGCACAGGCGGCGAGCAGGGCGAGCAGCTGTCGCGGCGCGGCGGCGGTCGGGGTGATCGACACCCCGTTCTCGCGCACCGAAAGTCCCCCCAGGATCCGGACGTCCACGTTGCCCCCTCAGCTTCTGCGCACGGGATGACCCTCGACGATTAGAAAAGAGACCGCGCGGCATGTCAATAAGAAACCGGACGGTATGGAATCACTGGACCCGGTGGACGGAATTTTTGCCCGTTTCACCCCAGTTCATGACCGTCAATAGGTCGTCAAGCACTCAAGAAACGTACTCCCGGATCCAGTTACTGGACCCACGGGTATGCTTTGGCGTTGGTTTTCAGGCAGCGGTGCGGGCGGCTTCCGGCCAGGAGCTCGCGAAAACCGGCAGAGCGGTTTCGTTTGAGATCATGATGGCGCGCCGCAGGGGCCATGGGAAGGTGGCGTGGGAGCCCAGGCGCACGAAAGCCGCGCGGGACACCGCGCGGCGAAGGAAGACAGGCAGGCCGGCAGGCGGACCTAGGAGGTGGCGTCCGCGGCGCCGAGGGCCCGCGCGCCGCGGCCCGGCTCCAGGTCCAGCATGGTCAGCACGGACGGCACCACGATGCTGGGCAGTAAGTGGTGGTAGAGCGCCGAGGCCCAGCGCTCCATGGAGGAGCGGTCGCCCTCGAGGGCGTGGGTCATCAGGTTGAGCCCCGCGTAGGCGCCGACGACGAGCGGGGCGACCTCCTCGGGCACGGCGTGCGGCAGCAGCTCGCCGCGCTCCTTCGCCTCCCGGAGCAGAGCCAGGTTGATCTCGGTCCACTCGCGGTAGGGGCCGCTGCGGTTGAGGTCGTGGCCGCCCTGGTCGAGGGTGAGCCGGACGCTGCCGCTCAGCACCCGGTCGACGGTGAGCCGGTGCGCGAACACCATGCCGACGTCCACGAACTCCTGGACCTTGCAGGTCTGCGGCGGCGCCGTGGGCACGACCGACACCTGGGCGTCGATCACCGCGTGCGCGAGGTCTTCCTTGGAGTCGAAGTGGAAGTAGAGCGCGCCCTTCGTCACCTGGGCGAGCGCCAGGATGTCGGAGAGCTTGGCCGCCTCGTAGCCCCGCTCGTCGAAGACGGCGGCAGCCGCCTCCAGGATCGCCTTGCGGGTGCGAATCGCCCGATCCTGCTTCGCCATGGGAGTCACGTCCCTCTCATCGCGCCCGAACCGGCATCCCGGTGGCCCGAGAAAACAAACCTTGGGGTACCTATTTTCCGGCAGCTGGAAGATACCCGAAGCCTTGTTCGCAGTGAACCCGCAAGCCCGGCCATCCGCTTTCGCAAGCCTCTGACCAGCGGAGTTGCGGACACTGCCGAGTAAGAGAACGTCAGGTCGGCCGATAACGCACCGACCTGACGCACCGTCTCCCCGCGCCGGATGTCACTCAGGGCTACCGGAAAACCGACCCTCCGGTCCAGTGTCGATCAGCCGTCAGCCGGAAGCCTCAGCCGGTGACCACCGCCGAGGCCGTCAGCAGCCCGAAGGCGGCCAGGATCAGCAGGGTACGGACCAGGTGGAGGCGGTTCCAGCGCCGCTCGAAGGCGGCCCGTACGGCGGGCGCCGGCTCGCCGGCCGGCTCGGACGCGGCGAGGGCGTTGTTGAGCGGGATGTTGCCCGCGACGGTGACCAGATGATTGGCCGCCGCGCAGACGAGACCCGCCAGCACCAGCCACTTCTGGGTGTCGGTCCGCCCGTCGACCGGCACGGCCAGGGCCGCCGCGGGGAAGGCGACGACCCCGAGGAAGACGAGCAGGAACACCGGCCTCGGCACGTACTCGTTGATCCGCCGCATCGCGTTCACGAACTCCTCGTCCGTGAGACGGGCCAGGGCGGGCATCACACCGGTCCGGAAGATGAGCATGAACCCGGCGTAGAGACCGGTGGACACGACGGCGAGGGCGAGCAGCAGGGCGGCCATGGGCATCATGATGGCCGATCACCCGGCGTACGGGTCGGAGGAACCGCTCAACCCGTCCGCCTGCCGGATCGCCTCGGCCAGCTCCCGCACCGACGCGGAGCGGGACCGCTCGGCGATCGCGCCGGCCCGGGCGGCGAGGCTCGACAGGACCGGCGCTCCGGGCACCGTGCCGCCGCGCAGCCGGTCGGCGAAGTAGGCGGCGACGGCGGTCAGTTGCAGGCTGTCGTGGCCGTCGCCCCAGATCGGCGCGGTCATGGCGGCGGCGTCCACGCTGCCCGAGCGCTCGTGCGGGGCGCGGCTGGCCGGGTCGAGCCAGCGGACGGTGGCCGTGGCGACCCTGCCGCGCTGCCCCGGCCGCAGCTTCACCGCGTACAGCGCGGTGACGGTGTGTCCGGCGCCGATCTCGCCGCCGTCGACCCGGTCGTCGCGGAAGTCGTCGTCGGCGACCTTCCGGTTCTCGTAGCCGATGAGCCGGAACTCCTCCACGGTCTTCTCGTCGAAGGCGACCTGGGCCTTGGCGTCCCGGGCGCGCAGTTCGACGTGGCCGGGGAGCTGGTCGACGAAGACCTTGCGGGCCTGCGCGGGCGTGGCGACGTAGGTGGTGTGACCGTCGCCCTTGTCGGCGAGCCGCTCCATGAACGCGTCGCCGTAGTCGCTGCCGACGCCGACGCCGAACAGGGTGATCCCGTACGTGCGGCGCTCGGTGTCGATGCGCTCCAGGATGCCTTCGGCGTCGGTGTCGCCCGTGTTGGCGAGGGCGTCGGAGAGCAGCACGACCCGGTTGGTGACGCCCGTGCGGCGGCCCTCGACGGCGACGTCGTAGCCGGTGCGGACGCCGGCCTCCACGTTGGTGGAGGAGCTGGTCTCCAGGCCGTCGACGACGTCGTGGATCCGGCCGCGGTTCTCGCCGACCCGGGTCATGGGGAGCCGGACCTCGGCGTCGGAGCTGAAGGTGACGAGGGCGACGGAGTCGTCGTCGCGCAGCCGGTCGGCGAGCAGCCCGAGCGACTCCTTGACGAGGTCGAGCCGGCCGGGCTCGCCCATGGAACCAGACACGTCGATGACGAACGTGAGGGCGGCGGGCGGCCGTTCGCCGTCGCCGGGCCGGGTCGCGAGCCCGACCCGGAGCAGCGACCAGCCGGCCGCGTCGGAGCGGGCGCCGTCGAGGGTGACGCTGAAGCCGTTGTCCTTCGGCCGCGGGTAGTCGGGCCGGAAGCTGTTGACGAACTCCTCGGGCCGTACGTCGGCGGGGTCGGGCAGCCGGCCCTCGGCGAGGGTGCGGCGGGCGTAGCCGTACGAGGCGGTGTCGACGTCGAGGGCGAAGGTGGAGAGCCGCTCGGGCGCCTCGGGCGCACCGGAGGGGCGCCGAGCGTCCGGGGCGTCGGGCGCGGGAGCACCGCGGTCGGAAGCGGAGTGGTCGGCGCTGGTCCGGCCGGACCCGTCGGAACCGCCGGCGCATCCGGTCAGCAGCAGGGCGCCGCCGAGCAGTCCGGCCGCCACCCTCGTCGAGAGCCTTCGCCTCATGAACATCTCCCCCACGTCTCCATCCCCCATGTCCCCTGCGGAGTACCGCACTTGTGAATGTGACGTCCGAGGAGGCCGGACGGAGCAGACGAAGGAGTTGCGGATGGATCTCAATGCGGCAACGGCGGCGGGGACGCGCTGCCGTGGCAGGGACTCGCCATCCTTGTCAACAGGGGTTGTCACCGTGTGCAGTCGCGTGCGTACATGGAGTGGCACACCGATCGGGCGGGGGTGGTCAGCGGTGGCAGAGACTGCGGGCTCCGTGATGCTCGCCCGTTCGGCGATGGGCCGTGCCGGTCCGGAGCCCCAGCGCCCTCCCGGGCGCCCGGTCCGCGGCACCCGGCGGGTCAGCGCGGCGCTCGCGGGCCTCGCGGCCTCGGCACGGCACGAGTTGCTGACCTTCGACGACCCGGCGGCCTCCGCCTCGCGTGCGATCCCCGAGCCGTTCCTGGAGCTGGCAGGAGCGTGCATGCGCGCGGCGGCGGAGCGGGCCGGCGAGGTCCGCCGGATCGTTCCCCGCCACGCCCTCCCCCAGGTGGCGGGGACGGTCCGGGTCCCGGGCCGGGCGAGGGTCGCGGACTCGATCCCCTTCAAGATGATCGTGGTCGACCGCACGGTCGCCGCGGTCCCGCTCGACCTCGAACTCCACTACAACGGCCTGCTCCTGATCCGCGACCCCGTCGTCGTCCAGGCCCTGGTCCGCGCCCACCACGCCTCCTGGGACACCAGCCAGGAACTGGCCGGCCTCACCCCGCCCGCCCGCGACCTCCCGCCCCAGCTCCGCCCGGTCCTCGACGCCCTCCTCGCCGGCCTCACCGACGAAACCGCCGCGGCCCGCCTCGGCATGTCCCCCCGCACCTACAGCCGCCGCGTCGGCGAACTGATGGCGGCCCTGGGCACGACGAGCCGCTTCCGCGCGGGAGCGGAAGCGGCTCGGAGGGGGTGGGTGTAGGGGGGCCTGGCCCCAGCCGTCGCCGACCTCGTCCGTACCGCGACGCGCCTCTGGGAGGTGTCTCGTCGATCAGGCCGGATCAGGGAGCGGCGTCCGGTGCACGGGGTCTCCCCAGGGAAGCACCCGGTCCAGCCACTTCGGCAGCCACCAGTTGGTCCGGCCGAGGAGTGTCATGGTCGCCGGCACCAGCACCATGCGGACGACCGTGGCGTCGATGAAGATCGCGGTGGCCAGGCCGAGCCCGAACATCTTGGCGGAGGGGTCCTCGGCGACGGCGAAGGAGAGGAAGACCGCCACCATGATGAGGGCGGCCGAGGTGATGATCCGTGCGGTGCGCGAGATGCCCTCGACGATCGCCGTGCCGTTGTCGCCGGTGCGCACGTACTCCTCGCGTACGCGGGAGAGGAGGAACACCTCGTAGTCCATCGACAGGCCGAACAGGATGGCGAAGAGGAACATCGGGATGAACGACACGATCGGAACCGTCGCTTCCAGCCCGATGAGTGCGCCTCCCCAGCCCCACTGGAAGACCGCGACCATGATGCCGTAGGCCGCGCCGATGCTCAGCAGATTCAGCAGTACCGCCTTGAGCGGTACGAGGACCGAGCGGAAGACCAGCATCAGCAGCAGGAACGACATCGCCAGTACGGCGGCGACGAACAACGGCAGGCGTTCGCTGGTGCGTTGCCCCACGTCGGACAGGCTCGCGGCGGCGCCGCCGACGTGGGCGCCGGCCGGGCCGTTCCCGATCGCCGTGGGCAGCACGTCGGTCCGCAGCCGGGCGATGGTGCCGGCCGTGGCCTCGTCCTGAGGGCTGGTGGTCGGAAACACCACGAGGGTCGCGATGCCGGTGGCCCGATCGACGTGCGTCGGCGCGACGGACGCGATGCCCGGATCCGCCGCGACCGCCCTGACGAGTCGGTCCACCACTCCCGGATCACCGGTGGGGTCCACGGCGATGACGAGGGGACCGTTGGTGCCCGGGCCGAACCCCTCGGCGACGAGGTCGTAGGCCCGGCGCTCGGTACGGCTGTGGGGCAGTGAGCCGTCGTCGGGCAGGCCGACACGCAGGCCGAGCACGGGCAGCGTCGCGGCCAGCAGCAGCCCCGCCGCGCCGACCGCGTACGGCACCGGGTGCCGGCTGACGTGCCCGATCCAGCGGCGCCACCCGGCTGCGGGGGCGGCGCCCGCCGCCGGGTCCCGCCGCCGTGCGAGCCGGCCCGGCTTCACGGTCTGCAGAGCCCGGCCGATCCGGCCGGCCCGGGCCAGGCGCGGGCCCGCCGCGCCGAGGAAGGCCGGCAGCAGCGTCACCGACGCGAGCACCATCGTCAGGACGACGATCGAGACGGCAACCCCGCCCACCGTCATGAACGGCACGTTCGCGACCGCCAGGCCGAGGATCGACACGACGACGGTGCCGCCGGCGAAGACCACCGGCCGCCCCGCCGTGGCCACCGCTCGTCCGGCCGCCGCCTGCGGATCGAGCCCGCACGTGAGGTACTCCCGGTGCCTGGCGAGCACGAACAGCGCGTAGTCGATGCCCACTCCGAGCCCGACCATGCTGCCCAGGACCGGTGCGAAGGCGGGGACCTCTGTCACCCCCGCCAGTACCGTCATCGTGGCGACCCCGACGGTCAGCCCGAAGACCGCCATGCCGATCGGCAGCGCGGCGGCGACGAGCGAACCGAACGCCAGGAACAGGATCGCGGCCGCGGCGAGGAGGCCGATCAACTCGCTCACGCCGCCGTCGGGGTCGGAGAAGGCGTAGAAGAGGCTCCCGCCCATCTCGATGCGCAGCGGCAGCTCGGCGCGCAGCCGGTCGCCGAGACCGACGAGGGCGTCGAGGTCTTCGGCCGACAGCCGGCTCTGGTCGGGGTACTGCACCCGGACGACCGCGATCCTCCCGTCGGCCGAGACGAGGCCGCCGCGCACGGCGGTGTCCCCGCCCGCGTCGAGCGCCCCCGCCGGGTCGCTCGTGCCGAGCACGTGCGGCAGCCGCTTCACCTCTGTCCGCAGCCGCGTGAGAGCGGTGCGCGCACCGTCGTCGTCGAAGAACGTCGCACCGCCGGCGAGGGGGGTGACGACCACCTGGGCCGTCATCCCCTCCTGGCCGGTGCCCGCCCGCTCGATCAGTTCCGCGGCCCGTCGGGAGTCCAGTCCCGGAGCGGTCATCGAGTCCGCGGTCCGCCCGCCGAAGGCGACGGCGGCGAGGACGGCGAGCGTGGCGGCGACCAGCCATGCCGCGATCACCCGCCACGGATGGCGGGCGGCGCTTGTGCCCAGGCGCAACAGGGCTTTCGAGAGCATCGGGTCCTCCAACCACCTCGTCGGCCGTCCTTGTACGGCCGCCGATGCGAGGCTCCTCGCCACGACGCTCCGCGGCATCGGCCCGCGGGCCGCGGATCCTTCGGCCCCGGGGCGGAGTGACGACCCGTCCTTTCGGCCGATGCGCGGCACGCCGCGGTCCCTAGGCTGAGAACCGTGCTCCGAGACGACCTGCGAACCCTGTGGACCGAACCCCGGCCGCCCGCCGCGCCCGCCCGGGTGCGGCGGGACTGGGCGCTGCTCGCCGCGAGCCTCGCCGGTGTGGCGCTGGAGGCCACCCTGCGCGAGAACGTCGTGTGGCGGCCGGTGGCGGTGGTATTGGCCGTGTGGCTGTGCCTGCTGCCCCTGTGGCGCCGGACCCGCCCGCTGGCGATGGTGACGCTGGCGTTCGGCTCGGTGACGCTGCTTCCGGTGGCCTCGCTCGTCGCCGCACCGCGCGAGCCCGTCGGCCTGTACACCGGCGCGGTCGTGCTCGTGCTGGTGTACGCGCTGCCCCGGTGGGGATCGGGGCGCGAGATCGTGCTGGGCGGCGCGGTGATCCTCGCGGTCGGCGCGCTGTGTGTCGTCACGGACGGGACGCCGGTCGTCGAAAAAATCGTGGGTTATGTCTTCCTGCTGCTGCCCGGCGTGATCGGGGCCGCCGTGCGGCTTTGGGTGACCGCTCGCGAGCGGCAGTTGGAGCAGGTGCGCTCCCGCGAGCGCGAGCAGCTCGCCCGGGAACTGCACGACACGGTGGCCCACCACGTGTCGGCCATGGTGATCATCGCCCAGGCGGGCCGGGTGCTCGCGGGCACCGACCCGTCCGCCGCCGTCGAGGCGCTGGAGGAGGTCGAGGAGGAAGGGGCGCGCACGCTGGAGGAAATGCGCGCCATGGTCGCCGCGCTGCGCGACCGCGGGATCGGCGCCGAGCTGGCGCCCCCGGCCGGAGTCGCGGATCTGGAGCGCCTGGTGCGCACCCCGGGTGGTCGCCTCAGGGTCGACCTGGGGCTCGACGGCGAACTGGACGCGCTGCCCCCGGCCGTGGACGCGGCCGTCTACCGGATCGTGCAGGAGTCGGTGACCAACGCGCTGCGCCATGCGGTCGACGCGACCGAGCTCGTCGTCCGGGTCGCCGCGGAACGGCACACGGTACGGGTGAGCGTGCGCGACGACGGCCGGCGCACCGGCCGGGGCCGCGACGGATACGGACTCACCGGACTGCGCGAGCGCGCGACGCTGCTCGGCGGCACACTGCGAGCCGGCCCGGGTACCGACCGGGGCTGGCATGTCGAAGCCGAACTGCCGAGAGCGAGGAGCGAGAGCGGTGTCCATTCGCGTCCTCGTCGCTGACGACCAGACGATCATCCGCACCGGGTTGCGGATCATGCTGAACGCCCAGCCCGGCATCGAGGTGGTCGGCGAGGCCGCCGACGGGCGGGAAGCGGTACGTCTGGCCCGCGAACTGCGGCCCGACGTCTGCCTGTTCGACATCCGCATGCCGGTACTCGACGGGCTCGAGGCCACCCGGCTGGTCGCCGGCCCGGGCGTCGCCGACCCGCTGGCCGTGGTCGTCATCACCACGTTCGACCTCGACGAGTACGTCTACGGCTCACTGCGGGCCGGCGCCCGCGGATTCCTCCTCAAGGACACGGGACCGGACCTTCTGGCGCAGGCCGTACGGTCGGCGTCCGACGGTGAGGCGCTCATCGCGCCCAGCGTCACCGTCCGTCTGCTCCAGGCGTTCGCGGACCTGCCCGCCGGGCGGCCCGTGGCCCAGCCGGTCTCCCCCGTCACCGCCCGCGAGGAGCAGGTGCTCCTCGCCGTCGCCCGCGGGCTGACCAACACCGAGATCGCCGATGCACTGCACATCAGCCTCAGCACGGTGAAGACGCATCTGGCCAGCCTGATGGCCAAACTCGGCGCCCGCAACCGGGTCGAGATCGCGATGTGGGCCTACGAAACGCGCCGTATCCTCCCCGGAACCTGAGCCGGGTGCCGGGCCGTGTCCACGACGCGACACGCGCCCTAGGACACGATGTCCTTGCGGGAGAAGCCGCGGAAGGCGAGGGCGAAGAGGATCAGGGCGTAGGTGACGGAGACGGCCGTGCCCTTGGCCATGCCCGTCCATTCCAGGTGGGGCTGGAGGGCGTCCGCCCAGGCGAACTGCCAGTGGGCGGGCAGGAAGGCACGCCAGTCCCCGAGGGCGGTGACCGCGTCGAGGACGTTGCCGATGATGGTGAGGCCGACGGCTCCGCCGACCGCGCCCAGGGGTGCGTCGGTGCGGGTGGAGAGCCAGAAGGCCAGGCCCGCGGTGACGAGCTGGGACACGAAGACGAACGCGACCGCGACGGCGAGGCGCAGCAGTGCGTCCCCGGCCGGCAGGGCGCCGCCGGTGGGGAGCTTCAGCGGGCCCCAGCCGTACGCGACGGTGCCCGCGGCCAGGGCGACCAGGGGCAGGAGGAGCATGGCCGCCGCGCTGAAGCCGAGGGCCACCACGAGCTTCGACCGGAGGAGGCGGGCGCGCGGCACCGGCGCGGCGAGCAGATAGCGCAGCGAGGACCAGCCGGCCTCGGACGCCACCGTGTCTCCGCAGAACAGGGCCACCGGGATCACCAGCAGGAAGCCCGCCGAGACGAAGAGGCAGGTCGCGGCGAAGTTGGCGCCGGATGCGGTCGCCGTGTCCATGAGGGTGATGCGGTTGTTGCCCGCCCCGTCCGGAGTGCCGCCGATGGCGAAGGCGGCGATCAGGACGAAGGGAAGGGCGGCGAGGATCCCGGCCATGACCAGGGTGCGGCGGCGCTTCAGCTGGCGTACGGCCTCCACACGCAGCGGCAGGGTGCGGCCGGGCGTGTAGCCGAGGGCGGCCGGGACGGCGGTGGTCATGCGGTCTCTCCTCCGATCAGGGTCAGGAACGCGTCCTCCAGGCGCCGGTGCGGGCCCACCCCGGTCACCGGCACGTCCAGGCGGACGAGTTCGCCGATGAGGAAGGTGGCGCTCCTGCCGTCGAGTCGTACCAGCAGGCCGGATTCCGTGCGTACGGCGCCCAGCTTCTCCACCACCGCGTCCGGCACCGGGCCGTCCAGGGTGACGAGGAGGGTGTCGCCGGAACCGGTGATCTCCTCGACCGGGCCCGTCTGGACGAGTCCGCCGCGGTCCATCACCACGAGGTGGGTGCAGGACTGTTCGACCTCGGAGAGGAGGTGGCTGGAGACGATGACGGTGCGGCCGCCGGCCGCGTAACGGATCATCACCTCCCGCATCTCGCGGATCTGCGGCGGGTCGAGGCCGTTCGTCGGCTCGTCCAGGATCAGCAGGTCCGGCAGGCCGAGCATGGCCTGGGCGATGGCGAGCCGCTGCCGCATGCCCTGCGAGTAGGTGCGCACGGCGCGTTCCAGGGCGCCGCCCAGGTTGGCGATCCGCAGCGCCTCGTCGATGTGGGCGTCCTCGGCCGGGCGGCCGGTCGAGGCCCAGTACAGCTCCAGGTTCTCGCGTCCCGACAGGTGCGGCAGGAAGCCGGCGCCCTCGACGAAGGCGCCGACCCGGGACAGCACCGGGGCGCCGGGGCGGATGGCGTGGCCGAAGACCCGGATCTCCCCCTCGTCCGGGGTGATCAGGCCCATCAGCATGCGCAGGGTGGTGGTCTTGCCCGCGCCGTTGGGGCCGAGCAGGCCGAGCACCTGGCCCTGTTCGACGCGGAAGGACAGCTGACGGACGCTGTACCGGTCCGTGCCCGCGTACTTCTTCGACAGACCGGTGATCTGGAGCGGGACCGCGGCGAGCGCCGGGTCGGGGGCCGGGGCGGCGGTGCGGCGCCGGGCGGTCAGGAGCAGTCCGGCCGCGACGGCCAGGCCGAGCAGCGGCAGGCCCCACACCCACCAGGGCAGTCCGGCCGCCTGGGTGGCCACGGCGGGCGCGGTCGGCACGGTCAGCGGGCTCTCGACGGTCACGGTGTACGTGGCGGGGGCGACGGGCGAGGCGTAGCCGAGGTCCGTCGCGGCGAGCACCAGCCGCAGCCGGTGCCCGGCCGCCACCTCGTGGTCGACGGCGGGCAGCGTGAGGTCCACGGTGCGGCCGTCCCCGGCGGCGCCCTCGACCCGTACCGGGGTGACGAGCTGGGAGGGCAGCACCTGCTGCCGGCCGTCCGGGCCCACGTCGTACACCTTGGCGAAGAGGACCGCCGAGCCGTCGGGCGCGGTGGAGGTCACCTTGACCCGGACGGTCGGGGTGCCGGTGATGCGGAGGGGCACGGACTGCGGCCGTGCGTCGAAGGCGGCGAACTGGCCGGGGAAGTCGAGGGACAGTCCCACGCCGAGCGAGGAGAACTGCGACAGGCCGCCGCCGAGGCCGGGCACGGCGGACAGGGCGGGCGGGTTGGCGCCGGCCGGGTTGGTGAAGGAGCGCGCGGGTGACGGTCCGGAGGCCGTCGGTCCCGAGGCCGCCGGCCCGGAAGAGGGCGCCCCGGAAGGGGCGAGGGTGACCTGGACGGGGCCCGCGGAGAGACCCGGGTAGCGGTCGGCGGTGGCGCCGCGCAGGGTGGCCCGGCCGTCGGTGGAGTCCACTCCTCCGGTACGGCTGACGCGGAAGGCGGGGCCGGTGGCGGCGGAGGCGTCCCGCTTGAGGTAGCGGTCGAACCAGGCGCTGATCCTGGCCTGGACGCGGTCGGTCTCCCGGTCGCCGCCGTCATGGCCGCCGGCCGTCCAGTCGACGGCGACGGGCGCGCCGTTGCCCGCGATGGTCCGCGCCATGGCGTCGGACTGGCCGAGGGTGAAGAGCGAGTCGGCCTGCCCCTGGACGATCAGCGCGGGCACCTTGATGCGGCTGCCGACGGCGGAGGGACTGCGGGCCTCCAGGAGCGCGCGGGCGGCGGCGTCGGGCCGGCCGGTGACGGCGACGCGCTGGTAGAGCGCGCAGACCTCGGGGCTGAAGCGGCCGCAGGAGACGGGGTCGGGGGCCGCCTTGCCGTCCGCTGCACCCGCACCCGTACCCGCACCGGGACCGCCGGTGCCAGGGCCGGACCCCGCCCCTGCGCCCGCGCCGGCAGCCGTACCTGCGCCCGCACCCGCGCCCGCCGAGAAGAAGATGCCGGACCAGAGCTTCTTGAAGACGCCGTTCGGGAACAGCGCGTCGGCGAGGTTCCAGTACGTGATCTGCGGGGCCACGGCGTCGACGCGCGGGTCGTGGCCCGCGGCGAGCAGCGAGACCGCGCCGCCGTAGGAGGCGCCGGTGACGCCGACGCGCGGGTCGCCCGCCTTGTCGAGGAGCACCTCGGGGCGTTCGGCGAGCCAGTCGACGAGGCCGCTCACGTCCTTGACCTCGCGCTCGGGGTCGTTGAGGCCGATCTGCCCGGTGGAGGCGCCGAACCCGCGGGCGGACCAGGTGAGCACGGCGTAGCCGTCGCGGGCGAGCTGCTCCGCCTGCGCGCGGACGTCGTCCTTGGAGCCGCCGAAGCCGTGCCCGAGGAGCACGGCCGGGCGGCGGCCGTCGCCTCCGGAGGTGAAGTACGAGGTGTCGAGCCGTACGCCGTCGAGGTCGAGCATCCGGTCGGCGCGCCGCACGGGCGCGGCGTCGTCGGAGGCGACGGCGGTCCAGGTGCCGGCGCCGCCCGCGAGCACGGCGAGCACGGCGCCGACCGCGGCCCATCGCGGCAGGCCCTTCCGGGGAAGTCGCAGCTGCATGGGTCGAGCCTAGGCGCCGGGCCCGGCGCGGTTCGCGTGCCCAGGGGCGGAACTCGTCGGCCTCCTCAGGTCGTACGCGGTAGCGTCCCCGTACACCGGACGCGGTACGTGCACGCGACGCGTGGACGCGGATGTGGGAGGTACGGATGGAGATCCGGCGGGCCACGGCGGTGGCCGAACTGCTCGCGGCGGCACATCTGTACGACGCGCCGCCCCGGGAGGACTGGGCGGCGGCCTTCCTGGCCGCGCCCGGGCACGTGCTGCTGATCGCGTACGCGGAGGACGGCTTCCCCGCCGGATTCGTCTCCGGGATCGAGATGCGCCACCCCGACAAGGGCGTGGAGCTGTGCCTGTACGAGCTGTCGGTCGACGAGGCGCACAGGAGACGGGGCGTCGGCCGCGCCCTGACGGAGGCGCTGGCGTCGGAGGCCCAGGCCCGCGGCTGCTACGGGATGTGGGTGGGCGTGGACACGGACAACGAGGCGGCGCTGCGGACGTACGCGTCGGCGGGCGCGGTGGACGAGGGAGTGTTCACCATGCGGGGCTGGTCGTTCGAGAGCGAGCAGACCTGAGCCGTGCGAGGCGCGGTGCCAGGCGTCGCGAGCCCGGCCTGATCGGCGAGACACCCCCAAGATCCGGAAGAGACGGCCTAGGCGACGACCCGCCCCAGGAGTCCGTCCTCCACCGGGTACGGCCGCTCCCCGGGGAGCAGCCGTTCGGCCTCCTCCAGACGCTGCTCGCGTACCAGCTCGTGGATCTCGTGGGCGAGCGGCGTCACGTCGCGGATGGCGACCGTCCACTCGTCCGCGTAGCGCCGGGAGGCCTCCCCGGCCAGGCCGAGCTGGAGCGAGCGGTACGGCAGCGGCCGGTGGTGCAGATCGCGTTCCGGGTCCCACTGGACGCGGGCCGGCGAGCGCTTCAGCTCCCGCTGCCAGGCGGCCCGGTCCTCGTGGAAGCCGCGGACGTAGTGGGAGAGGCAGGCGTTCCGCAGGGCCCACTCGAAGCCCTCGCGGGTGATCTCGACGGCCAGCACCGTCTCCTGGCCCTCCTTCAGGCCCCAGCCGCAGCGGTACGCCATCCACAGGAACGAGGGCTTGATCCACGTCATCCGGTCCCGCTTCCAGGCTGCCGGAAAGCGGCCGTCGCGGGCGGCGGGCAGGCCGATCGACGGCCTGTAGGCCTGGTAGACGGTCACGGTGGTGTCGGTGTGGACGGCTCTGATCTGGAACTTCGGCGGCTGTGCGGGAACGGACATGGCCCCAGGGTGCGCCGGAACGCGCCGTGGGGGCCACTCATTTCGTCAGCGGCGGCCGCTGATCATCTCCATCAGCAGCGCGTGGGTCTCGGCGTCGGCGGCGGCGACGAGGCCGCGGCCCGCCCCGTCCAGCGGGGCTCCGTCGATCCCGGTGACCACGCAGCCGGCGGCGCGGCACAGGGCGATGCCGGCGGCGAAGTGCACGCTCCCGGAGAGGTCGCCGCCGTCGGTGACGTACGCGGCCCGTCTGCCGGCGGCGACCCAGGCGAGGGCCAGGGTCGTGGACACGACCCGGGGCCGGAAGCGAGCGGCGAACTCGGGGTGGGCCAGCAGGTCCACGGCCCGGAACGCCGGCGCGCTCGGGAACGGCGGGTCCAGGTTGACGTCCACGAGCCGGGTGGCGGGTGTGGGCGTCAGCGGCGCGTCGGCGGCCCCGTCCTGCCGTACGCGTGCGGTCTTCCCGTCGGTGAAGAAGACCTCGCCGCCGAACGGATCGGCGACCGCTGCCGCACCGTCCCGGAGCGCCACGTTGACGGCCACCAGCATGGTGCCGACGGCGTAGTTGAGGGTGCCGCACAACGGGTCCACCAGCCACTGGCGTTCGCCGCCGGGGGCGCCCTGTCGCCCGCCTTCCTCGCCGAGGACCGCGTCGCCGGGCCGTGCGGTGCGGAGGACGTCGAGGATCGCCTCCTCGGCCGCCACGTCGGCGGCGGTGGCGAAGTCGCCGGCGCCCTTGTCGATGCGGGCGAGCCGCCTGCCGTACATGCTCCGGACGACCTCCGCCCCGGCACGCGCCCCGGCTATGGCCACTTCGGCGTCGTGCGCCTGATCGGTACTCGCGTATGAGGTGATCACGGCGTGCAGGCTACCGAGGCCGGCTCATGGGGCGGCCCCCGCCGACCGCGGTCGACGGGGGCCTGCGGATGCCATGGGGCTCAGGCGCTCAGTGGTTGCGCGGGAAGCCCAGGTCCACGCCGGCCGGGGCCTCGGACGGGTCCGGCCAGCGGGTGGTGACGACCTTGCCGCGGGTGTAGAAGTGCACGCCGTCGTTGCCGTAGATGTGGTGGTCGCCGAAGAGCGAGTCCTTCCAGCCGCCGAAGGAGTGGTAGCCCACCGGGACGGGGATCGGCACGTTCACGCCGACCATGCCGGCCTGGATCTCCAGCTGGAAGCGGCGGGCGGCGCCGCCGTCGCGGGTGAAGATCGCGGTGCCGTTGCCGAACGGGGAGGCGTTGATGAGGGCCACGCCCTCCTCGTACGTCTCGGCGCGCAGCACGCACAGGACCGGGCCGAAGATCTCGTCCTGGTACGCCTTGGCGGTGGTCGGCACGTGGTCCAGGAGGGACAGGCCGATCCAGTGGCCGTTCTCGTGGCCGTCCACCGTGTATCCGGTGCCGTCGAGGACGACCTCGCAGCCCTCGTCCGCCGCGCCGTGCACGTAGGAGGCGACCTTGTCGCGGTGGACGGCGGTGATGAGCGGGCCCATCTCGGAGGTCGGGTCGTTGCCGGGGCCGATCTTGATCTTCTCGGCCCGCTCGCGGATCTTCTGCACGAGCTCGTCGCCGATGGCGCCGACCGCCACGACCGCGGAGATCGCCATGCAGCGCTCGCCGGCGGAGCCGTACGCCGCCGAGACCGCCGCGTCGGCGGCCGCGTCCAGGTCGGCGTCGGGCAGCACCAGCATGTGGTTCTTGGCGCCGCCGAGCGCCTGGACGCGCTTGCCGTTGGCGGAGGCGGTGGTGTGGATGTGGCGGGCGATCGGGGTGGAGCCGACGAAGGAGATCGCGGAGACGTCCGGGTGCTCCAGGAGCCGGTCGACGGCCACCTTGTCGCCGTGGACGACGTTGAAGACGCCGTCCGGCAGCCCCGCCTCGGCGAGCAGCTCGGCGATCTTCAGGGACGGCGACGGGTCCTTCTCGCTCGGCTTGAGGATGAAGGTGTTGCCGCAGGCGATGGCGATGGGGAACATCCACATCGGCACCATCGCCGGGAAGTTGAACGGCGTGATGCCGGCGACCACTCCCACCGGCTGGCGGATCGCGGCCACGTCCACGCGGTTGGACACCTGGGTCGACAGCTCGCCCTTGAGCTGGGTGGTGATGCCGCAGGCCAGGTCCACGATCTCGAGACCGCGGGCGACCTCGCCGAGCGCGTCGGAGTGCACCTTGCCGTGCTCGGCGACGATCAGCTCGGCGATCGCGTCGCGGTTGGCGTCGAGCAGCGCGCGGAACTTGAACAGGACGGTGGTGCGCTGGGCCAGCGAGGAGGTGCCCCAGGTCTCGAAGGCGGCCTTGGCGGCGGCGACGGCCGCGTCGACCTCGTCGACGGAGGCGAGTGCCACCTGCGTGGTGACGGCGCCGGTGGCCGGGTCGGTGACCGGGCCCCAGTTACCCGACGTGCCCTCGACGGTCTTGCCACCGATCCAGTGGTTGACGGTCTTCGTCATGACGTACTCCTTCAGAGATGGCGGCGTCGGGCGGTGACGTGCCGGTCGTACTCCTCGCGGGCCTTGACCGCCGACGGGCGGGTCGAGGTCTCGGCCACGGGCACATCCCACCACGCCTGGGCGGGGGGCGCGCCCGACACACTGTCTGCCGTTTCGGTCTCGACGTAGACACATGTGGGAACCGTCGCCCCGCGGGCGTCCCCGAGGGCTTCCCGCAGGTCACGTACGGTGCGGGCGCGCAGCACCCGCATGCCGAGGGAGGCGGCGTTGGCGGCGAGGTCGACGGGGAGCGGCGGTCCGGTGAACCGGCCCTCGGGATCCCGGAAGCGGTAGTCGGTGCCGAAGCGCTCGGCGCCGACGGCCTCCGACAGGCCGCCGATGGAGGCGTAGCCGTGGTTGTCGAGGATCACGACCTTGATCGGCAGTTCCTCCTGCACGGCGGTGACGATTTCGGTGGGGTTCATCAGATAGGTCCCGTCGCCGACGAGTGCCCAGACGGGCCGGCCGGGCGCGGCGAGCGCGACGCCGATGGCCGCCGGGATCTCGTAGCCCATGCAGGAGTAGCCGTACTCGACGTGGTACTGGTCGGACGACCGGGTCCGCCACAGCTTGTGGAGGTCGCCCGGGAGCGAGCCGGCCGCGTTGATCAGGATGTCGTCACCGGTGACCAGAGTGTCGAGTACGCCGAGCACCTGGGCCTGGGTGGGGCGGGCGTCCTCGCTGTCCGCCGCGTAGGCGGCGTCGGTCCGCGCCTGCCAGTCGGCCTTGGAGGAGGTCCACGGGGCCTCGTCCTGGCCGTGGTCGGGCCGGCGGTGGTCCCCCAGCGCCTCGGTGAGCGCCGTCAGCGCTTCCCGGGCGTCGGCGACGAGGGTCCCGGCGGCCTGCTTGTGGGCGTCGAAGCCGCTGATGTTGAGGTTGAGGAAGCGGGTTCCGGGCTGGAAGAGGGTGCCGGAGGCGGTGGTGAAGTCGGAGTAGCGGGTGCCGACGCCGATGATCAGGTCGCTGGTGCGGGCGAGCGCGTTGGCCGTGCCGGTGCCGGTGTGGCCGATGCCGCCGACCTCGCAGCGGTGGTCGTACGGCAGGACGCCCTTGCCGGCCTGCGTGGTGGCGACGGGCAGACCCGCCCGCTCGGCGAGCGTGCGCAGGGCGTCCTCCGCCCCGCTGTACTTCACTCCGCCGCCGGCGATGACCAGCGGCCGCTCGGCGGCCCTGATCGCGTGGACGGCCGCGTCGAGCTCGGCCGTGTCGGGGCGCGGCCGGCGCACGGTCCAGGTCCGCTCGGCGAGGAACTCCTCCGGCCAGTCGTACGCCTCGGCCTGCACGTCCTGCGGCAGCGCCAGGGTGACGGCCCCGGTCTCGGCCGGGTCGGTGAGCACCCGTACGGCGGCGAGCGCGGCCGGGATCAGGGCCTCGGGGCGGGTGACCCGGTCGAAGTAGCGCGACACCGGGCGCAGGCAGTCGTTGACCGACACCTCGCCCGCGTAGGGCACTTCGAGCTGCTGGAGCACGGGGTCGGCGGGACGGGCGGCGAAGGTGTCGCCGGGCAGCAGCAGCACCGGGATCCGGTTGACCGTGGCGAGCGCGGCGCCGGTGACGAGGTTGGTGGCGCCGGGGCCGATGGAGGTGGTGACGGCGTGGATCCGCAGCCTGCGGGACTGGCGCGCGTAACCGACGGCCGCGTGCACCATGGCCTGTTCGTTGCGCCCCTGGTGGTACGGCATGAGGTCGGCGTGCTCGACGAGCGCCTGGCCGATCCCGGCGACGTTGCCGTGGCCGAAGATGCCCCAGGTGGCGGTGACGAGCCGCTGCCGCACGCCGTCGCGCTCGGTGTGCTGCGCGGCGAGGAAGCGCACCAGGGCCTGGGCGACGGTGAGCCGGACGCTCATGCGTATCCCTCCGTGTGGTCGGGGTGGAAGCTGATCCGCCACTCCCGCTCGGGGCCGGGGCCGGCCATGACGTTGAGGTAGTACAGCGGGTGTCCGGGCTGGGCGACGGACGGGCCGTGCCAGCCGTCGGGGACGAGGACGGCGTCGCCGGTGCGCACCTCGGCGAGGAGTTCGGCGCCGCCGGGACGGGAGGGCGTGATCCGCTGGTAGCCGTAGCCGTCCGGGCCTCCGGCGCGCGCCGACACCTCGTAGTAGTAGATCTCCTCCAGGACGGACTCCGTGCCGGGGTGGTGCTCGTCGTGCTTGTGCGGCGGGTAGGACGACCAGTTCCCACCGGGGGTGACGACCTCGACGGCGATCAGCCGGTCGCACGCGAAGGCGCCGGCGGCGGCGAAGTTGCGCACCTCACGGGCGCGGTTGCCGCTGCCGCGGGTCTCGACGGGAACCTCCGGCGCGGGGCCGTAGCGGGCGGGGAGTCGTCGCTCGCATTTCGCTCCTGCCAAAGCGAATCGGCCTCCCGCGCCGGAGGCGATCTGGGCGTGGGTGTCCCTGGGCACGTAGGCGAAATCCGAGACCCCGTCGAACGGGCTGGCGCGGCCCACGAGTTCGAGGGTTTCCCCCTCGACGCGCACCGTACCGCCCCCGGACAGCGGAAGCACCACCCATTCGCTGTTCCCTGTCTCGAACTCGTGGGTCCCGCCGGGCGGGAGGTCGAGCACGCGCAGCGAGCTGTGCGTCCAGCCGGCCCGCTCGGGGTCGATGTCGACGGCGTACGGGCCGCGGGCGGCGGTCCCCGCGGGGACGTGGAGGGTGAGCGTCGAGTCCATGATCTGTCCCTACCCCCGGTCCGGGGGCCTCACCGCCGCGTCCGGGTCATGTCCGGGCCTGCTCCGGGACGCCGTCCGGGTTGTGTTCGAGGGGTCTCGGGGCGTCATCGCGGGTGGTCCGGGAGGGTGGCGTGGCCGGTGTCGAGGGCGAGGGTGATCTCGTCGGCGTACGGCATCGCGGGCGAGCAGGCGAGCCGGCCGGCCACGATCGCGCCCGCCGCGTTGGCCCGGCGCAGCAGGGTCTCCAGGTCGAGGCCGGTGAGCAGGCCGTGGGCGAGCGCTCCGCCGAAGGCGTCGCCCGCGCCGAGCCCGTTGACGACCTCGACGGGCAGGGGCGGCACCTCGGCGGTGGTGCCGTCGGCGGCGAGCGCGAACACGCCCTTGGGCCCCTGCTTCACGACGGCGAGCCGCACGCCCGCGGCGAGCAGGGCGCGGGCGGCGGCGTACGGCTCGCGCTCCCCGGTCGCGACCTCGCACTCGTCGAGGTTGCCGACGGCGACGGTCGCGTACCGCAGCGCCTCCCGGTACAGCGGGCGGGCGTCGGCGGCGGTGCCGTCCCAGAGCGACGGCCGCCAGTCGAGGTCGAGAACGGTGAGCGGGCCGGCCCCGGCCGCACCGCCTCCCGCCACCCCGCTCCCGGCCGCACCGCTTCCGGCCGTACCGCTTCCGGCCGCACCACCTCCTGCCCCACCGCTCCCGGCCGCACCACTACCCGCCGCACCGTTTCCGGCCGTGTCCTCTCCCGCCGCTTCGGCCCGCGCGCGCAGGGCGCCGAGGGTGGCGGCGCGGCTGGGCTCGGCGCTCAGTCCGGTGCCGGTGACCCACAAGGCGCGGGCGGCGCACAGTGCCGGAAGGTCCAGCTCGTGGAGGTGGATCTCCAGGTCCGGGGCCTTGGGCCGGCGGTAGAAGTGGATCGGGAAGTGGTCGGGCGGGAAGATCTCGCAGAAGGTGACCGGAGTGGGATACGCGGCGACGTCGGTCACCCAGCGGTCGTCCACCCCGAACGCCCGCAGCTCGCGGTGCAGGTACTCCCCGAACGGGTCGGCCCCCGTGCGGCTGACGAGCGCGGTGCGGCTGCCCAGGCGCGCGGCGGCGACGGCGACGTTGGCCGGGGAGCCGCCGAGGAACTTCCCGAAGGTCTCGACCCGCGCCAGCTCCACCCCGCTCTGCAGCGGGTACAGGTCCACGCCGAGGCGGCCCATCGCGATCAGGTCGTAGGCCCGCTCGTCCGGCCGGTCGCCCGACCGGTCCTCCGACGGGTCCTCCGGCCGCTCCTCGGGTTCCGGCGTCATGCCACGTCACCTCTCGCCTGCGCCCTGCCGGGCCACGCTCCAGGTCTATCCACGGCCCCGGGCGGTGTCAACGACATGTCCGGTCATCCGGGCGTGCCGCCGGACCGGCCGGGACGACGTCTTGACGCCCCTCGGAGTCCGTCCCAAGGTGGCATGCATGACGAACCTGACGAACCGGTCGCCGTCGTCCCGTATCCGCATCGGTTCCGCCCCGGACTCGTGGGGCGTCTGGTTCCCCGACGATCCGCGGCAGGTGCCGTGGCAGCGGTTCCTGGACGAGGTGGCGGGCGCCGGCTACGAGTGGATCGAGCTCGGCCCGTACGGCTACCTGCCCACCGATCCGGCCGTCCTCGCCGAGGAGACCGGGCGCCGGGGACTGCGGGTCTCGGCGGCGACCGTGTTCACCGGGCTGCACCACGGACCCGCGGTGTGGGACCGGACCTGGGCCCACGTCGCCGAGAACGCGGCGCTCGCCCAGGCGATGGGCGCCCGGCACCTGGTGGTGATCCCCTCCTTCTGGCGCGACGACCGCACGGGCGAGGTCCTGGAGGACCGCACCCTCACGGCCGGGCAGTGGCGGCAGCTCACCGGGCTGACCGAGCGGCTCGGCCGCGAGGTCCGGGAGCGCTACGGGCTGCGGCTCGTCGTCCATCCCCACGCCGACACCCACATCGACAGCGAGGAGAACGTCACCCGCTTCCTGGACGCCACCGATCCCGACCTGGTGGCGCTCTGTCTCGACACCGGGCACTACGCCTACTGCGGCGGCGACAGCGTCAAACTGATCGAGACCTACGGCGAGCGGATCGGCTACCTCCACCTCAAGCAGGTCGACCCCGCCGTCCTGGCCCGGGTGGTCGCCGACGAGGTGCCCTTCGGCCCGGCGGTGGCCCAGGGCGTGATGTGCGAGCCGCCGGCCGGGGTGCCGGCCCTGGAGCCGGTGCTCGCCGCCGCCCAGGCCCTGGACGTGGACCTGTTCGCCATCGTCGAGCAGGACATGTACCCGTGCGAGCCGGACGCGCCCTACCCCGTCGCGGTGCGCACCCGGAGCTTCCTCCGCTCCTGCGGCCTCTGATGACCACCCGTCACTTGCGTCCACCCCTGTCACCTACGGCCACCGGGCCCCTTGTGGCCATGTGTCACTTACGTCACGCACGTCGCTCCTTCGTCACGGATGTCTCCCTTACGCGGGATTTCCGTCACAGCCGTTCGACAGCCGCCCTCCGCCCGTCGGAAGGGGGTGCCGACCGGGCACAGGGTCAGTGATCACCAGTGATCACCAGGAGAGGTGCCACGCCATGACCGACAGAAGGCTCTGGTCGTACAAGGACATCGCCGCGCACATCAAGGTGCAGCCGGACACGGTCCGCTCCTACCGGAAGCACGGCCTGCTGCCGTCGCCCGACCATGTGGAGTCGGGCAAGCCCTACTGGTACGCGGACACCATCCACGCCTGGGTCGCCAGCCGGCCGGGGAACCGGAGCCGCCGGGAATGACCGCTACCCCACCTTCGCGGGCACCCGGGCCGGGTCGGCCTGGCCGGGTGCCTCCGGTATGCCGGTACCGGCGTCGGTTCGGGTGCCGGTGCCGCCCTCGTTCCCGCCTTCGCTGATGCCGAAGCGGCCGTGGATCCGGCGCAGCGGCCCAGGGGCCCACCAGGTGAGGCGCCCGGTCAGCTTCATCACCGACGGGACGAGCAGGCTGCGCACCACCATGGCGTCCATGAGGACGGCGAGGGCGACGCCGAGGCCCAGCATCTTGGTGTTGGTGACCCGGGAGGTGCCGATCGCAACCATCACCACGGCCAGGATGACGGCCGCCGCGGTGATCAGCCCGCCCGTGCGGCGCAGTCCGTGGCGGACGGCGCCCTCGTGGTCGCCGGTGGCGTCGTACTCCTCCTTGATGCGGGAGAGCAGGAACACCCCGTAGTCCATGGAGAGTCCGAAGGCCACGCAGAACATCAGGACGGGCAGGGTGGTCTCGATGTCCCCGGTCGGCGTGAAGCCGAGGAGTCCGGAGAGGTGCCCCTCCTGGAAGACCCAGACGACCGCGCCGAACATGGCCGTCAGGCTGAGCGCGTTGAGCACGACGGCCTGGAGCGGTATCAGCACGCTGCCGGTGAGCAGGAAGACCAGGACGAGGGTGACGACGGCGATGATGACGGCGGCCCAGGGCAGCCGCTCGCCTATGGCGTCCTTGGAGTCGACCAGGACGGCGGCCGCGCCGGTGACCGAGGTGGGGAACGGGGCCTGCTCGGCGCGCAGTTCCCCGACGACGCGCTGGGTCTCGGCGCCGACGCTCTCGCCCTCGGGCACGACGGTGAAGTAGGCGTGGGTCCGACCGCCCGTCCCGGCGGTGACGGGTCCGTCGACCCTGGCGACCCCGTCGAGCGCCGCTATCCGCTGCCGGTACCCGGCGTACTGCTCGGGCGTGGCCTGCCCCTCGGCGAGCACGGTGAGCGCGCCGCCGGGGCTGCCGGGGAAGCCGTCGCGGAGCTCGTCCTGGACCACGCGGGACTCGGCGACGGCGGGCAGCTGGCGGTCGTCGGCGGTGCCGAACTTCACACCCAGGAAGGGCAGTCCGAGCAGCACGAGCCCGGTGGCGGTGGCGACGGCGAACCACGGCGCCCGGCGCATGACCAGGCCCGCCGCGCGCCCCCAGCCGGCACCCTCGGCACCGCTTTCCGCGTCGCGCACCCGGGCGCCCGCCCGGCCCTTGCGGCGCAGGAGCTTCCGCAGGTCCAGGGCGTTGACCCGGTCGCCGAGCAGGAGCAGGGCGGCAGGCAGCAGGATCAGCGCGGCCGCGGCGGCGAGCAGCACGACGGCGATGCCCGCGTAGGCGAAGGAGCGCAGGAAGTACTGCGGGAAGACCAGCATCGCGGCGAGCGAGACGGCGACGGTCAGGGCGGAGAACAGCACGGTGCGCCCGGCGGTGCGCAGGGTGGTGCCGACGGCCGTCCGGGTGCCGGCGCCCGCGGCCAGCTCCTCGCGGAAGCGCCGTACGACGAACAGGGCGTAGTCGATGGCGAGTCCGAGGCCGAGGGCGGTGGTGAGGTTCTGGGCGAAGACGGAGACGTCGGTGAACTCGGTGATGCCGCGCAGCACGGCGTTGGTGCCGAGGATGGCGACGATGCCGATGCCGAGCGGGAGCAGGGCGGCGACGGCGCTGCCGAAGACCATGACGAGCAGGACGAGGGTGATGGGCAGGGCGATCAGCTCGGCCCTGAGCAGGTCCTCCTGGATGATCGTCTGCATCTCGTGGCGGACGGCGAGCGGGCCGCCCACGGAGACCTGGACGGGGCCGTGGGTACCGCGGAAGTCGGGCGCCAGGTCCTGGAGGGTCTCTCCGGCGGCCTTCTCGTCGCCGGCGATACGGGCGGCGATCACCGCCTGGTGCCCGTCCTCCGACCGCAGCGCGGGAGAACCGGTCTGCCAGTAGGACCCGACGCCGTCGACGCCGTCCCGGGCGTCGAGCCGCTCGGCCAGGCGGCGGGCCTCGGCGGCGACCCCGGGGTCGTCGACCCCGGCGCGGCCCGCGTCGACGAGGAGCAGCAGATTGGGCTGGGAGGCGGGGAACTCCCGCTCCAGGACCTCGGTCGCGTACGTCGACTCGGCGTCCGGATCCTCCCAGCCGCCGCTGCCCATCCGCTCGGCGACGCCGCCGCCGGCCAGCACGGCGAGCGCGGTGAGCACCAGCGCGACGAGCAGGGTCAGGCGCGGTCTGGCCGTGACGAACCTCGTCCAGGCCCCGCCGCCACCCCCCGTGGGCTGGGCTTTCTTGACTTCGGCCATCACGCGGTGTCCCCTTCACCGTGACCCGTGCGCTCGCTTCCCGGCAGGCCGCATGGGTCGCCCATTGCCATAGAATTGGCAAACACGAGCGATCACTCGCGTTTCTCAAGAATGCGAGCGACCTCTCGTGTTTGTCAATCGCGTTCAGAGAGCTGGGGACAGCCATGCCCGAAGAACCGAAGCCGCGCCGCCGACAGGCCCGCGGCGAGCGCCGCATCGCGCAGTTGCTCCAGGCCGCCGCGAACGTCTTCTGCGCCAACGGCTACACGGCGACCAGCACGAACGCGATCGCCCGCGAGGCGAGCGTCTCCCCCGGCACGCTCTACCAGTACTTCCCGAACAAGGAGGCCATCGCGATCGAGCTGGGCGACCGGCTGCTCGCCCAGATGCGGGAGTACCACGGCCAGGCGTTCACACCCGAGAACCTCGCCCTGCCGCTCCCCCGGCTCCTCGACGCCGTCCTCGACCCGCTGATCGCGTTCAACGTCGAGAACCCGGTCTTCCTCGCCCTCATGCACGGCTCCGAGATCCCGGGCCGCATCGCCGAGGAGCACGACGCCCTGCACGCCTCGCTGCTCGCCCGGGTCGGCGACCTCCTCGGCCACTACCTTCCCGACGGCGATCCCTCCCAGCACGCGCGGATCGCCGACATGACCTTCGCCATCGTGAAGGCGGGCCTCGCCCTGATCCTGGCCGCACCCGAGGGCGCGGAGCGGGACGCGGTGATCACCGAGACGAAGACGGCTCTGCTGCGCTATCTCGACCCGGTCATCGGCGAGGCACTCGCCGCGACACCGTCCCCGTGACCCTCACCCCACCGTCCCTCCGGCCTCGCACGCCGACTTCGCGCCCCTCACTACGCCCGGACCGGCGGCTCACCACGACTCCGAGCCCGTGACCTCGTCGGCCGGCAACGCCCTGCCGCCCGCCCCGGCTTCGCCCGCCCCGGCCCGCGCCCGCAGCTTCAGCGCGAGCAGCGGGAAGACGAGCACGGAGACCATGCCGGCGCCGACGAGTGCCGCCGCCTCGCCCGCCGTCATCGCCTTGCCGTCCACGCCGATGGTGGTGATGGCGACGACCAGCGGCAGCGCCGTGGAGCCGTGGAGGACGAGACCGCCCCGGTCCCGCCGGCCCAGGTCCCGCGGGGCGAGGAACCAGATCGGTCCGCCGCGCACCACCAGGAACAGCAGCAGGAAGACCGGCAGGAGCAGCAGCGTGCGGCCGCCGGAGAGCAGCGAGTCGAGGTCGAACTCGATGCCCGTGACGACGAAGAACACCGGGACGAGAAAGCCGAAGCCGACCGCCTCGACCTTCTCCAGGATCTGCGGGCCCGACTCGGGCGCGGCGCCCGTGAGCACGAGGCGGGTGATGAGCCCGGCGGCGAAGGCGCCGAGCAGCACGTCGAGCCCGAGCGCCGTGGAGGCGCCCAGCATCAGGGCGATCAGCAGGAAGACGAAGCGCACGGCGAACTGCCCGCTGGTGTGCAGGGTGCGGGCGACGACCCGCGAGAACCAGGGCGGACGCGGGCGCATCGCCCAGAACACCGCGGCGGCGGTGAGCGCGGCGAACACGGCGAGCAGGGCGGCCGACTCGGCCGGTCTGCGGCCGCTGAGCAGCAGCGCCATGGCGATGACCGGCGCGAACTCGCCCACGGCGCCGAAGGCCATCACCACCGAGCCGAAGCGGCCGTGCAGGTCGCCGGAGTCCCGCAGCACGGGGAGGACGGTGCCCAGCGCGGTGCTGGTGAGCGCCACGCCGATGAACACGCCCTTGTCGTAGCCGCCGCCGAGCAGCACCCCGATGCCGAGGCCGAGCGCGAGGGCGAGCACCCAGGCCCACAGCGAGCGCCTGAGGGTGTCACCGCGGACCTTGCCGAACTCGATCTCGTAGCCCGCGAGGAAGATCAGCATGGTCAGGCCGAGTTGCGAGAGCCCGTCGATCAGCGCGTCGGAACTCGCCCAGCCCAGGACGTCGGGGCCGACGAGGATGCCGAGCAGGATCTCGAAGATGACGAGGGGCACGGGGAGCCGGCGGCCGGCCCCGTAGGCGAGCAGCGGCGCCAGGACGGCGATCGCCATGATCAGGATCAGCGTGGTCCCCGAATGCGACATATCGGGTATCTACCATAAGCTCCTGTCAGATGCCCGGCCGACGGAGGGACTTGGAGGTGCCCTGCGTACGACCAGTACGGCGGTGGCCCGCCGCCCCGGACGCAGACCCCGCCACCGTCCCCGCCGACCCCGCCCGCGCCGGTCGACGCCATGCGCCCCGGCCTGTGGAAGCGCCACCTGTGGCGGTCTCGCCCTCGTGACGGCGGCGGGGCTGCCGTGGCTGCGCCCACTCGCCCGGCGCGACCGGACCGCCGCCCCGTTTGATACCCCCTAGGGGTACACTGGGTGGTATGACGGCGTACGGACCGGCGCACCGCCGGACCCACGCACCGCACGCATCGCCCGCACCACCGCGAGTCGCACCGCACGCGAAGCGCACCGCCCTCGAAGAGGAGACCGACATGTCCACCACCGTCGTCTACAAGGTCACCGGAATGACCTGCGGCCACTGCGAGGGCGCGGTCACCGAGGAGATCTCCGGTATCGCCGGCGTCTCCGCGGTCAAGGCCGTCGCCGCCACGGGCGAGGTCACCGTGACCTCCGCCGCCCCGCTCGACGAGGAGGCCGTCCGCGCCGCCGTCGACGAGGCCGGCTACGAGCTGGTGGGCCCGGCCGCCTGACCGGCCTCCGGAACATCCTCGCGGGGCCGTACGGTGACTACGTACGGCCCTGCTCCCGTTTGGAACCCGCCCATGGACACGCTCACGACCTCCGCAGTCACCGAGCTCACGATCGGCGGCATGACCTGTGCCTCCTGCGCCGCCCGCGTCGAGAAGAAGCTCAACCGCATGGAGGGCGTGACCGCGACGGTCAACTACGCCACCGAGAAGGCGCGCGTCGAACACCCGGCCGAGCTGCCGGTCGCGGAGCTGATCGCCACCGTCGTGAAGACCGGCTACACCGCCGAGGAGCCCCCGCCGCCGGAGCCCGAACCGGCACCGGAGCCGGAGCCGGGGGCCACCGGAACGGGCACCGGCGAGGGCGGCGCCCCGGAGGCGGACCCGGAGCTCTCCTCGCTGCGGCAGCGGCTCACGGTCTCCGCCGTGCTCTCGCTGCCCGTCGTGCTCCTGTCGATGATCCCGGCCCTCCAGTTCGACAACTGGCAGTGGCTCTCCCTCACCCTCGCCGCGCCCGTCGTGGTCTGGGGCGGACTGCCCTTCCACCGCGCGACCTGGACCAATCTGCGGCACGGCGCCGCCACCATGGACACCCTCGTCTCGGTCGGCACCCTCGCGGCCTTCGGCTGGTCGCTGTGGGCGCTCTTCCTGGGTGACGCCGGCATGCCCGGCATGCGCCACGACTTCGACCTCACCGTCACCCGCGACCACGCCTCCTCCACCCTCTACCTGGAGGTGGCGGCCGGAGTGATCACCTTCATCCTCCTCGGCCGCTATCTGGAGGCCCGCGCCAAGCGGAAGGCCGGTGCGGCCCTGCACGCCCTGCTGCGGCTCGGCGCGAAGGACGTGGCCGTGCTGCGGGACGGCACGGAGGTACGGGTGCCGGTGGCCGCCCTGCGGGTCGGCGACCGCTTCGTCGTACGGCCGGGCGAGAAGATCGCCACGGACGGCACCGTGACCGAGGGCGCCTCCGCCGTCGACGCCTCCATGCTCACCGGCGAGTCCGTGCCGGTCGACGTGGTCCCCGGCGACGCCGTCACCGGCGGCTGCGTCAACGCCTCGGGCCGGCTGGTCGTCGAGGCCACCCGGGTCGGCGCCGACACCCAGCTCGCCCGGATGGCCAGGCTCGTCGAGGACGCCCAGAACGGCAAGGCCGCCGTCCAGCGGCTCGCCGACCGGATCTCCGCCGTCTTCGTGCCGCTCGTGCTGCTCCTCGCCCTCGGCACCCTCGGCTTCTGGCTGGGTACGGGGCAGGGCGCGACGGCCGCCTTCACCGCGGCCGTCGCGGTCCTGATCATCGCCTGTCCGTGCGCGCTCGGCCTCGCCACGCCGACCGCGCTCATGGTCGGCACCGGGCGCGGCGCGCAGCTCGGCATCCTGATCAAGGGCCCCGAGGTCCTGGAGTCCACGCGCCGCGTCGACACGGTCGTCCTCGACAAGACCGGCACCGTCACCACCGGCCGCATGGAACTGACCGGGGTGCACGTGTACGGAGGCGCCTACGGCACCGCCCGCACCGACGAGAACGAGCTGCTGCGCCTCGCGGGCGCCCTGGAGCACTCCTCCGAGCACCCGGTCGCCCGCGCCGTCGCCGCCGGCGCCGCCGCGCGGGTGGGCGAACTGCCCGTACCGAAGTCCTTCGAGAACGTGCCCGGCCTCGGCGTGCGCGGCTCGGTCGACGGCCATCTGGTGCTCGTCGGGCGCGCGGCCCTGCTCGCGGCCGAGGAGATCGAGGTGCCGGCGGAGGCCGGCCCCGGCGTCGTGCACGTCGCCTGGGACGGGCGGGCCCGCGGCACCCTGACCGTCGCCGACGCGGTCAAGGACACCAGCGCCGAGGCGGTGACCCGGCTGCGCGGTCTCGGCCTGCGGCCGGTGCTGCTGACCGGGGACGGCCGGGCGGTGGCCGAGCGGGTGGCGGCGGAGGTCGGCATCGACGAGGTGATCGCCGAGGTGCTGCCGCAGGACAAGGTGGCCGTGGTGCGGCGGCTGCAGGCCGAGGGCCGCACGGTGGCGATGGTCGGCGACGGCGTGAACGACGCGGCGGCGCTGGCCACGGCCGACCTCGGGCTGGCGATGGGCACCGGCACGGACGCCGCGATCGAGGCGAGCGACCTCACCCTGGTCCGCGGCGACCTGCGGGTCGCGGCGGACGCCATCCGGCTCTCCCGGCGCACCCTGGCCACCATCAAGGGCAACCTGGGCTGGGCCTTCGGCTACAACGTGGCCGCGCTGCCGCTGGCGGCGGCGGGCCTGCTCAACCCGATGATCGCCGGGCTCGCGATGGCCTTCTCGTCGGTCTTCGTCGTGACGAACAGCCTGCGGCTGCGCCGCTTCCGCTGAGCGGCGCCGGGCCCTCCCGGCGCCCCAAGTCCGGACCAACACCACGCCATGACCAGGTCATGGCCACGTCACGATCACTCCATGATCACGCGAATTCACCTACACGTGACGCACAGGACCTTCACAAAGAGACCTAGATCACAGATATTGGGGGGTAACCATCTGGGCTGTTCGCGAGTCTAAGTGGGCGATGCCGAGAACGTCTTGGGGGACGTTCATGGAGATGTCTTGGGGGACGTCTCCAGGCAAGCGCGGCCGGGGCACGTGCACCGGGGAGCTTTGAGCGGCCCTCCCGTACGTACCCCGGCAGACCGCGCGAGCAGGCGCCCGGCCCGGATCCCGTGGGGGGAATCCGCACCGGGGATATGGGAAGCGCCCCGCTCGCCGACCCGTGGGGGGATCGGCGGCGGGGCGCTTTCGCCAGGCGTCCGGACCGGCTGCGGTCAGCGGGCCTCGACCGGGACGAAGTCGCGCAGGACCTCGCCGGTGTAGATCTGGCGCGGGCGGCCGATGCGGGAACCCGGCTCCTTGATCATCTCGTGCCACTGGGCGATCCAGCCCGGGAGGCGGCCGAGGGCGAAGAGCACGGTGAACATCTCGGTCGGGAAGCCCATCGCGCGGTAGATGAGGCCCGTGTAGAAGTCCACGTTCGGGTAGAGGTTGCGCGAGACGAAGTAGTCGTCGGAGAGCGCGTGCTCCTCGAGCTTCAGCGCGATGTCGAGCAGCTCGTCGGACTTGCCGAGGGCCGACAGGACGTCGTGCGCCGCCGCCTTGATGATCTTGGCGCGCGGGTCGAAGGACTTGTACACGCGGTGGCCGAAGCCCATCAGGCGGACGCCGTCCTCCTTGTTCTTCACCTTGGTGATGAAGGAGTCGACGTCGCCGCCGTTGGCCTGGATGCCCTCGAGCATCTCCAGGACGGACTGGTTGGCGCCACCGTGCAGCGGGCCCCACAGGGCCGAGATGCCGGCCGAGATCGAGGCGAACATGTTCGCCTGCGAGGAGCCGACCAGGCGGACGGTGGAGGTCGAACAGTTCTGCTCGTGGTCCGCGTGCAGGATCAGCAGCTTGTCGAGCGCGGAGACCACGACCGGGTCCAGCTCGTACTCCTGGGCCGGGACCGAGAAGGTCATGCGCAGGAAGTTCTCGACGTACCCGAGGTCGTTGCGCGGGTAGACGAAGGGGTGGCCGATCGACTTCTTGTACGCGTACGCCGCGATCGTCGGCAGCTTGGCGAGCAGCCGGATCGTGGAGAGGTGGCGCTGCTTCTCGTCGAACGGGTTGTGGCTGTCCTGGTAGAAGGTGGACAGCGCGGAGACCACGGAGGACAGCATCGCCATCGGGTGGGCGTCGCGCGGGAAGCCGCGGAAGAAGTTCTTGACGTCCTCGTGGACCAGCGTGTGCTGGGTGATCTCGTTCTGGAAGGTGGAGAGCTCCTCCGCCTTCGGCAGCTCACCGTTGATCAGCAGGTACGCCACCTCCAGGAAGGTGGACTGCTCGGCCAGCTGCTCGATGGGGTAGCCGCGGTACCGCAGGATGCCCTGCTCACCATCGAGGTAGGTGATGGCGGATTTATAGGCGGCGGTGTTGCCGTATCCGCTGTCCAGGGTGACCAGCCCGGTCTGGGCTCGGAGCTTCCCGATGTCGAAGCCCTTGTCGCCGACGGTGCTCTCGACCACCGGGTAGGTGTATTCACCGTCCGCGTACCGCAGTACTACAGAGTTGTCGCTCACGTCATCCCTCACCGACGTAGTGCCTCTTCTTCGAGGTGCCCTGACTGTCTCTACCATCCCCCATTTGGCTCAGGAGAGTGCACTCGGGGTCGACCATTGGGCCAATTGGCGGCACTCAGTGCCGTCAACCTGCTCATCCTGCCCCCTTCGCCCCGGTTCCGGTAGCCCTCCGTGATCTTTCACACGACGGAGCCCCCTGTGAGCCGATGCGCCAGTGCGGTAAAGCGGCGCCCGGCCGAGACCGTACGCACCGCCTGGGCGATCGCCTTGCGCGAGCCCACCAGGACGACGAGCTTCCGGGCCCGGGTGACGGCCGTGTAGAGCAGGTTCCGCTGGAGCATCATCCAGGCGCTCGTGGTGACCGGGATCACCACCGCCGGATACTCGCTGCCCTGGGATCGGTGGATGGTCACAGCGTAGGCATGGGCCAGCTCGTCCAGCTCGTCGAACCCGTACGGCACCTCCTCGTCCTCGTCGGTGCGCACGACGAGCCGCTGCTCGACCGGGTCGAGGGCGGTGACCACGCCCACGGTGCCGTTGAAGACGCCGTTGGCGCCCTTCTCGTAGTTGTTGCGGATCTGGGTGACCTTGTCGCCGACGCGGAAGACCCGGCCGCCGAAGCGCTTCTCCGGGAGGTCGGGCCGGGCCGGGGTGATCACCTGCTGGAGCAGCCCGTTGAGCGCGCCGGCGCCGGCAGGGCCGCGGTGCATGGGGGCGAGGACCTGGACGTCGCGTCGCGGGTCGAGCCCGAACCTGGCCGGAATCCGACGGGCGGCCACCTCCACGGCGACCCGGGCCGCGTCCTCGGTCTCCTCCTCGGCGAAGAGGAAGAAGTCCGGCAGGCCGTCCGTCACGGGCGCAAGCCCCTCGTTGATCCGGTGCGCGTTGGTCACCACTCCGGACTGCTGCGCCTGGCGGAAGATCCGGGTGAGCCGGACGGCCGGCACCGGGCTGCCCGGCGCGAGGAGGTCCGCGAGCACCTCGCCCGCGCCGACCGACGGCAGCTGGTCCACGTCTCCCACGAGCAGCAGGTGTGCACCCGGTGCCACGGCCTTGACCAGCTTGTTCGCGAGGAGCAGGTCCAGCATGGAGGCCTCGTCGACGACGACCAGATCGGCGTCGAGCGGCCGGTCCCGGTCGTACGCGGCGTCGCCGCCGGGCTTCAGCTCCAGGAGCCGGTGCACCGTCGAGGCCTCGGCACCGGTCAGCTCCGCGAGCCGCTTGGCGGCCCGCCCGGTGGGCGCGGCGAGCACCACCTTGGCCCGCTTGGCGCGGGCCAGCTCCACGATCGAGCGGACCGTGAACGACTTGCCGCAGCCCGGTCCGCCGGTGAGCACCGCGACCTTACGGGTCAGGGCGAGGCGGACGGCCTCCTCCTGCTCCGGCGCGAGCGAGGCCCCGGTCCGGTCGGCGAGCCAGGCCAGGGCCCTGTCCCAGGCGACGTCCCGGAAGGCCGGAAGCCGGTCCTCGTCGGCGGCGAGGAGCCGCCGGAGCTGGGCGGCGAGGGACAGCTCGGCCCGGTGGAACGGGACCAGGTAGATCCCGTTGACGGGCAGCCCCTCGGGCCCCGGCACCTTCTCCCGTACGACGCCCTCCGGGTCCTCGGCGAGCTCACCCAGACACTCGATGACGAGCCCGGTGTCGACCTGGAGCAGCTTCACGGCGTCCGAGATGAGCCGCTCCTCGGGGAGGAAGCAGTGGCCCTGGTCGGTGGACTGCGACAGCGCGTACTGCAGCCCCGCCTTGACCCGGTCGGGGCTGTCGTGCGGGATGCCGACGGCCTGGGCGAGCCGGTCGGCGGTGAGGAAGCCGATGCCCCAGACGTCGGCGGCCAGCCGGTAGGGCTGGTTCTTCACCACGGAGATCGACGCGTCCCCGTACTTCTTGTAGATCCGCACGGCGATGGAGGTGGAGACGCCGACGCCCTGGAGGAAGACCATCACCTCCTTGATCGCCTTCTGCTCCTCCCAGGCCGCGGCGATGTTCCCGGTGCGCTTGGGGCCCAGGCCCGGGACCTCGATCAGGCGCCCGGGCGACTCCTCCAGGATCTGCAGGGTGTCCAGGCCGAAGTGGGTCGTGATGCGGTCGGCGAAGACGGGCCCGATGCCCTTGATCAGACCGGAGCCCAGATAGCGGCGGATCCCCTGGACGGTGGCCGGCAGGACGGTCGTGTAGTTCTCCACGGTGAACTGCCGCCCGTACTGCGGGTGGGAGCCCCAGCGGCCCTCCATGCGCAGGGACTCCCCCGGCTGGGCGCCGAGCAGCGACCCGACGACCGTCAGGAGATCGCCGGAACCGCGGCCGGTGTCGACCCGGGCGACCGTGTACCCGTTCTCCTCGTTGGCGTAGGTGATCCGCTCCAGGACCCCTTCGACGACGGCAGGACCGCGCGCTTCGCTGGACATGATCAGACGGTAGCGAAGCCCTCCGACAAGCGGGCGGCCTGTGGACGACCGCCCGGGGAGACCCGCGCACGGGCCGCCGTCCCGGCGTGCGGCGGACAGTCGCCAGCGCCGGCTGCACGGCCACCGCGGCCGGCGTGCCCTGTCGGGCCGGCCCGGGGCCGTCGGGCCAGGTCACCGCGCACGTCGCGGGCGACTGCGCCCTCCCCGCGAACGCGGCAGCCGTGTCAAGGCGGCGGCCCCTGCCACGGCTCCGGCCGGTTTCGTCCTTCAGCGGCCACTCGCGCCGCCGCCACGATGAGCGTGCCGGAAGGAACGGCAGTCACGACTCGTCCGCAGTCGTGTCCATCGACGTCTGAGGGGGAAGCAGCGGCATGAAGCTGATCAAGAGGCTGGCGATGACCGGTGCGGCCGCGGTACTGGCCGCGGGCCACCTGCTGGCCGGCACCGCGGCGGCGACGCCCGCGACCGGCGACGCGGCCGGGACCGACACGGTCCAGCGAAAGGTCGCCGCCTATCTGGCGAGCCATCCCGGCGAGCGTCGGATCGCCGCGGACAAGGCGACCATGCCCGGCGGATCCGTCACCTTCGCCACCGCGGGCTCCGCCGGCACCGCCGCCATCAGCTGCGACTACGGCCATCTGTGCATCCAGGACGGCAACGGCAACCGCTACGACTACTACTACTGCGGCTACTACGACTTCTACGGCGTCGGCGACGGCTACTTCAACAACAACCAGACCTCGGGCACCGTCGCGAGGTTCTACAACAGCGACGGCAGCCTCCGGTGGACCAGCCGGGCCCCGCAGAGCGGCACGGCCTCGTGGACGCCGGTGTACCACATCCGTCCATGCTGACCTGACCCGTCGGGGCCGTCGGCCGGGCCGACCGGTCCGACGGCTCCCGGCATACGACGTCCGGCGCTCCGCCCCGCTCCCGGGGCGGAGCACCGTTCGTCGTCGCAGCGGCGTCCGGTGGGAGCGCGGTGCGGTACCGGAACGCCGTGCGGTACCGGAGCGCCGTGCCCCCGGGTCCTGTGTCACACCTCCAGGAACGCCGTCAGCGTCTCCTCCAGGACCTCCACGCCGTCCCGGGCCCACAGCTCGTCGTTGAACAGCTCGACCTCCACCGGGCCCTCGTAACCGGCCCTCGCGACCCGTGCGCACCAGGCCGGCAGGTCGATCGCGCCGGTGCCCAACTGGCCCCGGCCGTTGAGGACTCCGGCGGGGAGCGGCGTGGTCCAGTCGGCCAGCTGGAAGGAGTGGATGCGGCCGGCCGCGCCCGCGCGGGCGACGGCGGACGGGGCGCGGTCGTCCCACCAGAGGTGGTAGGTGTCCACGACCACGCCCACCTGGTCGGCCGGGAAGCGTTCCGCGATGTCCAGGGCCTGGTCCAGGGTGGAGACCGCGCAGCGGTCGGAGGCGTACATGGGGTGGAGGGGCTCGATGGCGAGCCGGACGCCGCGCTCCCCCGCGTACGGGGCCAGTGCCCCGATCGCGTCCGCGATGCGGGCGCGGGCGGCGGGCAGGTCGCGGCCGCCGGGCGGGAGGCCGCCCGAGACGAGGACCAGGGTGTCGGTGCCGAGGGCCGCGGCCTCGTCGATCGCCGCGCGGTTGTCGGCCTCCCACCCGTCGGAGGTGAAGAAGCCGCCCCGGCACAGGGTGGTCACGGCGAGCCCGGCGTCCCGCACCAGCGCGGCCGCCGCCTCGACCCCGTACTCCCTGACGGGTTCGCGCCACAGGCCGATGCCCGGGATGCCCAGCCGCACGCACTGGGCGACCAGTTCGGGCAGGGGCAGCTGCCTGACGGTCATCTGGTTGATGCCGAAGCGTTCGATGTTCACCGGGGGACTCCGTACACGTCCAGCAGGGACCGCATCCTGGCCGCGGCGCGCGCCGGGTCGGGGAACAGGCCGAGGCCGTCGGCGAGTTCGTACGCCCGGGCCAGGTGCGGGAGCGAGCGGGCGGACTGGAGGCCGCCGACCATCGTGAAGTGCTCCTGGTGGCCGGCGAGCCAGGCGAGGAACACCACGCCCGTCTTGTAGAAGCGGGTCGGCGCCTGGAAGAGGTGGCGGGAGAGCGCCACCGTCGGGTCCAGGAGCTCGCGGAAGCCGGTCACGTCACCCGTGTCGAGCGTCCGCACCGCCTCCGCCGCCAGCGGGCCCAGCGGGTCGAAGATGCCGAGCAGCGCGTGGCTGAAGCCCTGCGCGTCCCCGGCGATCAGCTCCGGGTAGTGGAAGTCGTCGCCCGTGTAGCAGCGGACGCCCTGCGGCAGCCTCCGCCGGAGCCCGACCTCGCGCCGCGCGTCCAGGAGCGAGACCTTGATGCCGTCGACCTTGTCCGGATGGGCGGCGATGACCTCCAGGAACACCTCCGTGGCCTCGTCGAGGTCGCCCGATCCCCAGTAGCCCTCGAGCGCCGGGTCGAACATGGGGCCCAGCCAGTGCAGGATCACCGGCTCGGCCGCCTGCCGCAGGAGGTGGCCGTACACCTCCAGGTAGTCCTCGGGGCCCCTCGCGGCGGCGGCCAGGGCGCGCGAGGCCATGAGGACGGCCTGGGCTCCCGACTCCTCGACGACGGCGAGCTGCTCCTCGTACGCCTTGCGGATCTCGGCCAGCTCGCCGGCCGCCGGACGACCGGACCTTGTCGGCCGTTCGGACCCCGTCGGCCGGTCGGACCCCGTGAACCGGTCGGACCCCGTCGGCCGGTCGGACCGCGTGGGGCGGTCGTACCCCGTCAGCTGGTCGGTCCCGACGCCGCAGGCGATCCGCCCGCCGACCGCCTTCGCCTCGGCGGCGGACCGGCGGATCAGCTCCGCCGCCCCGGCCCAGTCCAGGCCCATGCCGCGCTGCGCGGTGTCCATCGCCTCGGCCACGCCGAGACCGTGGGACCACAGGTGCCGGCGGAAGGCGAGCGTCGCGTCCCAGTCGACGGCGGCGGGAGAGTCGGGGCCGGTGTCGGCGTACGGGTCGGCGACGACATGGGCGGCCGAGAAGACCGTCCGGGAGGTCAGCGGGCCGGTCCCGGACGGTGCGAGCGGTTCGGCGCGCGGCGCGTACGCCCGCAGCTCCCCGCCCGCCTGGGGCAGCAGGATCACGGACGGGCTCACAGCGAGACCTCCGGGACCTCGAGCCGGCGGCCCTCCGCCGCCGACCGCAGGCCGAGTTCGGCGAGCTGGACGCCGCGGGCGCCCGCGAGCAGGTCCCAGTGGTACGGCTCGCCGAGCGCGACGTGGCGCAGGAACAGCTCCCACTGCGCCTTGAAGCCGTTGTCGAACTCGGCGTTGTCCGGCACCTCCTGCCACTGGTCGCGGAAGGACTCGCCGGCGCTCAGCGGGAGGTCCGGGTTCCACACCGGCTTCGGGGTGGCGGCGCGGTGCTGGATCCGGCAGCCGCGCAGTCCGGCGACGGCGGAGCCGTGGGTGCCGTCGACCTGGAACTCGACGAGTTCGTCGCGGTGGACGCGGACCGCCCAGGAGGAGTTGATCTGCGCGATCGCGCCGCCCTCCAGCCGGAAGATGCCGTACGCGGCGTCGTCGGCCGTCGCCTCGTACGGCTTGCCCGCCTCGTCCCAGCGGCGCGGGACGTGCGTGGCGACCTGGGCGGTGACGGAGGTGACCCGGCCGAAGAGCTCGTGCAGCACGTACTCCCAGTGCGGGAACATGTCGAGGACGATGCCGCCGCCGTCCTCGGCGCGGTAGTTCCAGCTGGGACGCTGGGCGTCCTGCCAGTCGCCCTCGAAGACCCAGTAGCCGAACTCGCCGCGGACGGACAGGATCTCGCCGAAGAAGCCGCCGTCGACCAGCCTCTTGAGCTTGCGCAGGCCGGGCAGGAAGAGCTTGTCCTGGACGACGCCGTGGCGGATGCCCTTCTCCTCGGCGAGGCGGGCGAGTTCGAGCGCGCCGGCGAGGTCTCCGGCGGTGGGCTTCTCGGTGTAGACGTGCTTGCCCGCCGCGATCGCCCTGGTGATCGCCTCGACGCGGGCGGAGGTGACCTGGGCATCGAAGTAGACGTCGACCGTCTCGTCGGCGAGGACGGCGTCCAGGTCGGTGGACCACTCGGTGAGGCCGTGGCGCTCGGCCAGGGCGCGGAGCGCGGGCTCGCGCCGGCCGACGAGGACCGGCTCGGGCCACAGGGTCTCGCCGTCGCCGAGGTCGAGCCCGCCCTGTTCGCGCAGGGCGAGGATCGAGCGGACGAGGTGCTGGCGGTAGCCCATGCGTCCCGTGACGCCGTTCATGGCGATGCGGACGGTTCTGCGTGTCACGAAGGTGGTCCTCTCCTGGGCGGGCCGTGCTCCGCGCTGACCGAAAGTCCGATGGAAAGCGCTTTCTACCGTGCATGACGCTAGCCTGCCGACATCACCGCCGACAAGGCCTCTGGAGGTACGCACGCGATGACCGTCACCCTGGCGGACGTGGCCGCCCGCGCACGGGTCTCCCCCGCGACCGTCTCCCGCGTGCTGAACGGCAACTATCCGGTCGCCGCCGCCACCCGCGAGCGGGTCATGCGCGCGGTCGACGAGCTGGACTACGTACCCAACGGCCCCGCGAGCTCGCTCGCCGCCGCCACGTCCGACCTGGTCGGCATCCTCGTCAACGACATCGCCGACCCCTTCTTCGGGATCATGGCCGGGGCGGCGCAGGGCGCGATCGGCACCCAGAGCGGCGGGCCAGGTGCGCCCGGCGGCGACCGGGCGGCGGAGGCCGGGCAGGCCGCGAGCGAGAAGGCGGGCGGCGAGAAGCTGGCCGTGGTCTGCAACACCGGCGGCTCGCCCGCGCGCGAACTCACCTATCTCACCCTGCTCCAGCGACAGCGGGCCGCCGCCGTGATCCTCACCGGCGGCTCCCTGGAGGACCCGGAACACCTCGCGGCGGTGGCGGCCAAGCTGTCCCGGCTCGCGGAGGCCGGCACCCGGGTGGTGCTGTGCGGGCGGCCGCCCCTCGGACGGCCCGCGCCCGGTGGACCGGCCGGCGAGCCGCCGGTCGCCGCGACGCTCGCCTTCGACAACCGGACCGGCGCGCGGCGGCTCACCGAGCACCTCCTCGCGCTCGGCCACCGGCGGATCGGTTACGTGGCGGGCCCCGAGAACCGCACCACCACCCGGCACCGCCTGGAGGGCCACCGCGCGGCGCTCGCGGCGGCGGGAGTCGCCGAGGGGCCGACCGTGCACGGCCGCTACGACCGCGCGTCCGGCCATGAGGCGACCGCCGAACTCCTGGACCGGGAGCCCGGCTTGACGGCGGTCGTGGCCGCCAACGACACGGTCGCGCTCGGCGTCTGCGCGGCGCTGCGCGACAGGGGACTGAGCATCCCCGGCGACGTCTCGGTGGCGGGCTTCGACGACCTGCCCTTCGCGATCGACGCGGTGCCCGCCCTGACGACCGTACGCCTGCCCCTGCACGAGGCGGGCGCCCGCGCGGGCCGCCTCGCCCTCGGCGCGGAGGCGCCTCCGGCGGACGGTGTGGCGACGATCGCGGCGGAGCTGGTGGTACGGGGGTCGACGGCGGCGCCGCGCGCCTGACGCGGGCTCAGCACACCGCCCCCGTCAGCGCCCGCGCCTGCCGCCGAATGGCCCTGACCGCGCCATCGGAGTGATCATCCGGTTGACGCGCGCAAGTCGCACACCCCGCGCCGTACGCAAAGGCTTCCGCTCAGAAGCCCCACCCCTGAACCGAGAGGTGATCATGAGCGGAAGACTCCTGCTGCCCGGCCGGTCCACGCGAAGGCGCGCCGCGGCCATCGGCGCGGCGGCA
This sequence comes from Streptomyces sp. NPDC127114, assembly GCF_042677525.1. Lineage (NCBI taxonomy): Bacteria > Bacillati > Actinomycetota > Actinomycetes > Kitasatosporales > Streptomycetaceae > Streptomyces > Streptomyces sp. NPDC127114. Next base: position 14,514 of record NZ_JBHXTJ010000007.1, on the reverse strand, counting down.
CTGCTGTGGAGCGGTCTGGCCCCGGCGGCGTGGCAGACCGCGCTGGCCGAGGACGGGCGGACCGACGGCGTACGGGCGGCCGACGCGCGGGCCCCCGAACCCGGAACCGGTCTCGGATGGGGCAGCAACGGCTCGGGCGAGCTCGGTGACGGCACCACGACCCTGCGCAGCACCACTCCCGTCCGAATCTGCGGCGGCGCTCCGTGCCCCACGCCCTTCGACGACGTGATCGCCGTCGACGCCGGCATCAACCACAGCGTGGCGCTGCGCGCCGACGGCACCGTCTGGGCCTGGGGCAACAACGTCAGTGGACAGCTGGGCAACGGCACCAACACCAACAGCACCACCCCCGTGCAGGTGTGCGCCGTCGGAGCGACCGCCCCCTGCACCGACTTCCTCACGGGCGTCACCGCCGTCGCCGCGGGCGCCGCCCACGTGGTGGCCCTCCGGGCGAACGGCACCGTCGTGGCCTGGGGCGGCAACGACTCGGGCCAGCTCGGCAACGGCACGAACGCCCCCAGCAACGTGCCCGTCGCCGTCAGCGGTCTCACCAACGTGTCCGCCATCGCCGCCGGCGACATCCACAGCCTGGCGGCACAGACCAGCGGCTTGGTCAAAGCCTGGGGGAACAACCTCAACGGCCAGCTGGGCAACGGCACCAACAGCAACAGCAACACCCCCGTGCCGGTGTGCGCCGTCGGAGCGACCGCCCCCTGCGCCGACCTCCTCGCGGGCGTCACCGCCGTCGCCGGCGGCGGATCGCACAGCCTGGCGTTGCGCACCGACGGCACCGCGCAGAGCTGGGGCGGCAACGCCTTCGGTCAGCTCGGCAACGGCACCAACACCAACAGCACCGTGCCGGTCCAGGTCAGCGGGCTCACCGGGGTGAAGTCGATCGCCGCCGGTGTCGCCCACAGCCTGGCGGTGCCGGCCGACGGCATCGCCCGCACCTGGGGCAACAACAACGCCGGCCAGCTCGGCAACGGCACCACCACCAACAGCAAGGTCCCCGTCAGGGTCTGTGCGCCCGGAACGACGGCGCCGTGCGCCAGCTTCCTGACCGGGGTCAAGGACCTCTCCGGCGGCCTCCTCCACAGCGCGTCCCTGCACACGGACGGCACCGTCCGCGCCTGGGGCGCCAACGATGCGGGCCAGCTGGGCAACGGCACCACCACCAACAGCACCGTGCCCGTCAGGGTCTGCGCCCTCGGACAGACGGCTCCCTGCACCCGCTTCCTGGACGGCGTCGGCGGCATCGGCACGGGCGACAACCACACGCTGGCCGTCAAGCGGCCGAGCGCCGACCTGGCCATCGCCATCAAGAGCGCGCCCAACCCCGTCGCCCACGACCAGAACCTGACCTACACGCTCACGGTCAAGAACAACGGTCCGACGGCCGCCGAGGACGTCCGCCTCGACGACACCCTGCCCGCGGACGGTGAGTTCGTCAGCGCGATCTCCACCCACGGCAGCTGCGTCGTCCCGCCGGCCGGCTCCACCGACACCGTGACGTGCGCACTGGGCGACCTCGCCGCGAACACGTCGAAGGCCGCGCAGATCGTCGTCACGGTCCGGGCCAACGCCGGGACCACGGTGGTCAACACCGCGAAGGTGAGCAGCGACACCCCCGACCCGAACCAGATCAACAACACGGCGACCGTGCGGACCCGGGTGAGCTGAGCCCGCACGCACCACCGCACGGAATCAGAGACCCGTGGCCGCGAGCCCCGTCGCGCTCAGCACCGCGGCCACGGTCTCCTCGACCGTCTGCTCCGCGTTGTCGATCCAGACGCCCTCGTCGGCGAGTTCGGCGCGCATGGCCTCGTCCAGCGGGGCCCAGTTGGTGGTCAGGCGCTTGTCCCGGGCGTTGTTGCGCTCCCAGGCCTTCTCCGGGCCCGGGGCGAGGACGATCACGTGGAGCGGGCCGGTCTTCAGCTGGGAGCGGTAGTAGTCGAGGTGGGAGCGGCGGACCACCACGTCGTCGACGACCGGCAGGAAGCCGGCCGCGCGGAAGCTGTCGGCCAGCAGGCAGGCGTTGCGGGCGCGCAGCAGGATCTGCCGCTCGGCCTCCGGGTCGCCGTCGGGCGTGGGCCAGTGGCAGCCCTGGACGATCAGCTCCTGGAGCTTGTCCACCTCGATGCGCGCGGAGCGCTCGAACCGGGCCGCGAGTGCCGCCGCGACGGTGCTCTTGCCGCTGCCGGGGATGCCGACCAGGAGGACGGTGCCGGGGGCGGGTACGGGGCTGTCGACGGTGACGTTCTCGAAGGTCATGCACGCTCTTCCACGGCGACACGGACGGGGTCGTGGCGCACGCTACTGGCTTCCCCGTCGTTCCGCCTCCGGATATTCAGCGAGGTCAGCGCCACTCCTCCGACCAGCAGCGCGGCCGCGCACCAGCGCAGCGGGCTCACCGACTCGCCCAGGAAGAGCGCGGCCGAGGTCATGCCGAAGACGGGGACGAGCAGCGAGAACGGGGCCACCGAGGAGGCCGGGTGACGGCGCAGCAGCCAGCCCCAGGCGCCGAAGCCGAAGACGGTGGCGACCCAGGCCACGAAAACGATGACGCCGACGCCCGCCGGGTCGAGGGCGCGCAGCGCGGCCAGGTCGCGTGCGGGGCCTTCCACGAGCAGGGAGAGGCCGAGCAGCGGCAGGACGGGCACGGTGCTGACCCACACCATGAAGTTGAGCGGGTCGGGCGGGGCGGCCTTGCGGGTGAGGACGTTGGACACGCCCCAGGCGACGGCGGCGGCGATCACCAGGGTGAAGCCGGTCAGGGAGCTGGACGCGCCCTCGTCGACGGCGGCGACCCCGATGCCGGCGAGGGCCACGGCCATGCCGAGCAGCTTGACGCGTCCGGGCCGCTCGCCGAGCGCGAGGAAGGCGAACAGCGCCGTGAACACGGCCTGGACCTGGAGGACCAGCGAGGACAGACCGGCCGGCGCGCCCAGGCTCATGCCGGTGAAGAGGAGCCCGAACTTGGCCACGCCGAGGGCGAGTCCCACGCCCAGGATCCACTTCCAGGCGACCGTGGGCCGTCCGACGAAGAAGACGGCGGGCAGCGCGGCGACCAGGAAGCGGAGGGCGGAGAAGAGCAGCGGCGGGAAGTGGTCGAGGCCGATCTCGATGACGACGAAGTTGACGCCCCAGAGGGCGGTGACCAGGGCGGCGAGGGCGAGGTGAGCGGGGCGCATGCCCTTGAGCATCACCCGGCCGGACTGTGTAGCACCAGCACGGATTCCTTCATGGTTGGATGAAGCACTGCTACATCCAACCCAGAGCGGGGAGGCTTCGGTGCTGGATCTCGGACGTCTGCGGGCGCTGCACGCGGTCGCCGTGCACGGCACGGTCGGCGCGGCGGCCGCCGCCCTCGGCTATACCCCCTCCGCCGTCTCCCAGCAGATCGCCAAGCTGGAGCGGGAGACCCGCACGACCCTGCTGGAGCGCAGCGGCCGGGGCGTCCGTCTCACCGACGACGCCCGCCAGCTCGCCGACACCGCCGAGCGGCTGCTCGCGATGGTCGAGGAGGCCGAGGTGCGCCTGGAGGAGCGGCGCGGGCTGCCGGCCGGCCGGCTGCGGATCGGCTGCTTCCCGAGCGCCGCGCGCGGTCTGATGCCCCGGGTGCTCGCCGACCTGGCCCGCCGTCACCCCGCGCTGGACGCGCGCCTGACGGAGGTGGACCCGCACCTCTCGGTGGACCTGGTGAGCCGTGGCGTGCTGGACCTGGCCGTGGCGCACGACTGGGACATCGCCGCGCTGCCCGTACCGCCGGGCGTGGAGCAGGCGGTGGTCGGTGACGACGGCTGCGACGTCCTGGTGCCGCGGGACCATCCGCTGGCGGCGCGGGACGCGGTGCGGCGCGAGGACCTGAGCCGGGAGCGGTGGATCACACAGCCGCCGGGGACGGTGTGCCACGACTGGCTGATCCGGACGCTTCGGGCGACCGGTTACGAGCCCCTGATCGCCCATCAGGCCGAGGAGAACCACACCCAGGTGGCGCTGGTCGCGGCCGGCCTCGGCATCGCGCTCGTACCGCGGCTCGGGCGCGGTCCGCTGCCGCCGGAGGTGGCGGCGCTGCGGCTCGACCCGGTCCCGGTGCGGCGGCTGTGGGCGCTGTGGCGGGCCGGTGCCGCGCGGCGGCCGGCGATCACGGAGACGGTGCGCACGCTCCAGGAGCTGTGGCCGGAGGCCGCAGCGGCCAGGTGACGGGAAGGCGATTTCTTGCGCGGATCCTTGACCTGGCAGTTACTTTCCGGCTATCCGTGGCACCTTGGAAGTTTCCTTCACGGAAGGAGCACCAGTGCACCACCGCGCCCCGTCCCCCTCCAGACGCACCGTCCTCACGGTCACGGCGGCGGCCGCCGCGGCCGCCGTCACCGGAACGACCACGCCCGTGTACGCCGCCGACGACAGCCAGGACGACAAGCTGCGCGCCCTCCTCTCCCGCATGTCCCTGGAGGAGAAGGTCGGCCAGCTGTTCGTCATGCGGGTCTACGGCCACTCCGCCACGGCCCCCGACCAGGCCGACGTCGACGCCAACCTCAAGGAGATCGGCGTCCGCACCGCCGCCGAGCTGATCGAGCGTTACCACGTCGGCGGCATCATCTACTTCGCCTGGGCGCACAACACCCGCGACCCGCACCAGATCGCGGAGCTGTCCAACGGCATCCAGCGGGCCGGGCTCGCCCAGGCCACCCCCGTCCCGCTGCTGATCTCCACCGACCAGGAGCACGGCATCGTCTGCCGGGTCGGCGAGCCCGCCACGCTGCTGCCCGGCGCGATGGCGCTCGGCGCGGGCGGATCGCACGCGGACGCGCGCAAGGCGGCGCAGATCGCGGGCGCGGAGCTGGCCGCCGTCGGCATCCGGCAGAACTACGCGCCGGTCGCCGACGTCAACGTCAACCCGGCCAACCCGGTCATCGGCGTCCGTTCCTTCGGCTCCGACCCGCAGGCCGTGGCCGGTCTGGTCGCCGCCCAGGTCAAGGGCTACCAGCGGGCCGGGGTCGCGGCCACCTCCAAGCACTTCCCCGGGCACGGCGACACGGCCGTGGACAGCCACTACGGCCTTCCGGTCATCACCCACACCCGCGAGCAGTGGGCCGAGCTCGACGCGCCGCCGTTCCGCTCGGCGATCGCCGCGGGCATCGACTCGATCATGACCGCCCACATCGTCGTGCCCGCGCTCGACCCGAGCGGGGACCCGGCGACCCTGTCCCGGCCGATCCTCACCGGCATCCTGCGCGAGCAGCTCGGCTACGACGGTGTCGTCGTCACCGACTCGCTCGGCATGGAGGGCGTCCGGACGAAGTACGGCGACGGGCGCGTCCCGGTCCTCGCGCTCAAGGCGGGCGTGGACCAGCTGCTCAACCCGCCGAACCTCGCGGTGGCCTGGAACGCGGTCCTGAAGGCCGTCAGGGACGGCGAGCTGACCGAGGCCCGGCTCGACGAATCGATCCTGCGGATCCTGCGGCTCAAGGCGAAGCTGGGCCTGTTCAAGGACCCGTACGTCAGCGAGGCCGACGTGGACCGCACGGTGGGGACCGCGGCCCATCTCGCCCACGCCGACCGGATCGCCGAGCGGACCACCACGCTGCTCGTCAACGAGGGCGGCTTCCTGCCGGTCAGCCGGCGCAGTCACCCCAAGGTGCTCGTCGTCGGCGCCGATCCGGCCTCGCCGTCCGGCACCACCGGCCCGCCGACCACCACGCTGGCCGGCGCCCTCACCGAACTCGGCTTCACGGCCCGGGCGTTGTCGACCGGCATCACGCCGACCGCCGCGAGGATCGAGGAGGCGGTGGCCGCCGCGGCAGGACAGGACCTGGTCGTCGTCGGCACGTACAACGTCTCGGCCACGAGCCCGCAGCGCACCCTCGTCGCCCGGCTCGTCGCGACCGGCGTGCCCGTCGTGACGATCGCCCTCCGCAACCCGTACGACGTCGCCAGGATCAGCGGCCAGCGGGCCACGCTCGCGAGCTACTCGTGGACGGACGTCGAACTGCGCGCCGCCGTCAGGGTGCTCGCGGGCCGGGCCGAGCCGTGCGGCAGGCTGCCCGTACCCATACAGAGCGCGGACGACCCGGCGAGGGTGCTCTATCCGGTGGGCCACGGCCTGTCGTACCGCTGAGACGCGCCCGCAGACGGGCCGGCCCCCGTCCGTGACCGTACGGACGGGGGCCGGCGCGTCATCCGCGCACGGGGTTCACCGGCTCACGGGCGCAGGCCGTGCTCCCGGGTGGCGTCCTCGTCGACCGGCCTGTCGAGCCGCGCGTCGAAGCGCGCGAGCGGCTGCGCGGCCTGGACGGCGGGCGCCTCGACGCCGGCCCAGGCGAGGATCCGGGCGGTGGCGCGGGCCTTCTCGGCCTCGACCAGACCGGCCACGTTGGCCCCGTGGTTGGCGCCCGGCGCGACGTAGACGTAGCTGTCACGGGCGCCCTTGCCGAGGCGGAACTTCTCCGAGCCCCACGGGTCGTTGCCGCCGTAGACGAACAGCATGTGGTTCGCGTTGTGGCGGACCCAGGTGTCGACGTCCCGCATCACCCACGGCTTGAAGCGCGTAGGGATCTCGCTCGGCACGAAGTTGCGGGCGGGCTGGTAGCCGTAGCGGCTGAGGCCCGCGAGGTGCGGCTGCGTGATGGTCGGCGAGCCGAGCTCGGTGGCCGCCTGGTAGTAGTACGGCGTGTACCCCTCCAGGCCCTGGTCGGTGTACGCGGACCAGCCGGAGTAGGCGTCGATGGTCTCGTAGACGGTGTCGTCGCTCGCGGTCGCCGCGTCCGGGATCTGGTCGCAGACGTCCTGGCCGTAGTACTGCCAGAAGCCCCACACGAAGTCGAGGACGACGGCCTCGTACGCCTTGTCGAGCGAGCCGAGGGTGTTGAAGGTGGCGCCCTCGGACTCGGCCCAGGCGGCCAGCTTCTTCTCCAGCGGCTCGCGGCGCACCAGCGCCTCGCGCTGCATGGCGTTCAGCCGGTTGCGGCAGTCCTCGGTGCCGACGGTCGCGAAGAACCGGTCGTAGGCCGAGTCCTCCTTCTCCACCACGTCGTTGGGCGCCACGTACGCCACGACGCCGTCCATGTCGCGCGGGTAGAAGCGCTCGTAGTAGGTGGCGGTCATGCCGCCCTTGGACGCGCCGGTGGACAGCCAGTTCTTGCCGTAGATCTTCTTCAGCGCGGTGAAGATGCGGTGCTGGTCGCTGGCGGCCTGCCAGATGTCGAGCTTCGACCAGTCGGCGGGCTGCGGCCGGGACGGCGTGAAGAAGCGGTACTCCATGGAGACCTGGTTGCCGTCGACGATCCGGGTCGGCTCGCTGCGGCCGGGCGTGGTGCTCAGCGAGTAGCCGCTGGTGCGGAAGACGGTGGGGCGGTCGGTGTCCTTGTGGAGGACGGAGATCCGCTGCTGGAACGTGCCGGCCCACGGGCGGCGGTGGTCGACCGGCTGCTCGTAGTTGAGGACGAAGTAGCGGTAGCCGGCGTACGGCTTCTCCTCGATGAGGCTCATCCCCGGTATCGCCAGGATGCGGTCCTTGATGTCCGCACTCTGCGAGTCGGCGACGGACGTGCTGCCCGAATCCGGTTCCGCGGCGGTAGCCACGCCGGTGGAGCCGACGGTGCCTATGAGCACCGACAGCGACAGCAGCCATCTGAGCGACTTGCGCATTCACCCTCCCCTTGATTCACAACGGTGTCGCGAACCTAGCGGGGGCAACGTGCGGGCCGCCAGACCCGGTTGAGCCTTACCTATGCCTCAGCACAGGATCCAGCCGGTGGAGGTGCCCCGGCCGGAGACGGCGGCGGACGCCCGGACGCAGCGGTTCAGGGCGTGCACGGTGACCGGTCCGGCCTGGCGGGTGAAGCGGCCGGCGTTGACGGTGGCCCGGCCGCCGCGGGGCTGCAGCGAGACCGACATGACCTGTCGCGGTCCGGGCCGCCTGGTCACGGCGAGCGCGCACACGTACTGCCGGGTCCGGTAGAGCCGCAGTTCCCCGGTGGCGAAGCCGATGGTGCGGGTGGGCCGGCCGTGGCAGACGGACGCCGCGTCCGCGCTGCCGGCCGCGGGTCCGGCCAGGACGAGCAGACCGGCGGCGACGACCAGGGTGAGCACGTACGCGGAGAGCCGACGGACCGCCCTCACCGCAACCTCACCGAACACACGCACCCCTCCCCTGCTCCTGCCGTACATGCATACGACGCGCCTGGGGCCGATTCGGTTGCCGCCCGGGCGGCTCCGGGGCGAGACACCCCCGAGACACCCCCTAGGCGTTGCGTCCCGGGAGGAAATGGCCGAGGACGAGGGTGAGGAAGAAGGCCTCGGCGCCGAGCAGCGTCCACAGGGCGGCCCGGCGGCTGGTGGCGGGCGGGGCGGGCGGCGCCGGCGGGCGGGTGTCCGGCGTCGCGAGGGCCCAGATCCACGCGACCGCCGCCACGGCCAGGGTGCCGAGGTAGAGCCCGCCCGGGATGTCGGTGCAGGTGCCCCGCATCACGCACTCCGTCCCGGTCTCGGTGGCCAGCGCGAGGACCACGACGACCACGGTCGCCGGGGGCAGCAGCAGCCCGGCCCACAGGGCGCGGCGGCGCAGCCGCCGGGCCTCGGTCTTCGGGGCGGGCGGCGCGGGCAGGGGACGGAAGTCGTTCATGACGCCGATTCAAACCGGCCCGCCGGCCGGCCGGAATGCGTCGTTGTACTCAGACGGGCGGGGGTCGGGGCCTAGATCCGGAAGGGACGGCCCAGGGTCGGCAGGGCCGCCCCGGGCTCAGACCGCCTCCGGCGCGCGCTCCTCCTCGGCCTGCTCGCCGATGAAGGTGCGCCACAGGGCCGCGTACCGCCCGTCGCGGGCGAGCAGTTCGTCATGGGTGCCGTCCTCGGCGACCCGGCCGTGGTCCATGACCACCACCCGGTCCGCCCGCGCGGCCGTGGTGAGGCGGTGGGCGACGACCAGCGTCGTGCGGCGGCCGGCGAGGCGGTCGGTGGCCGCGTTGACCTGGGCCTCGGTGGCCAGGTCGAGGGCGGCGGTGGCCTCGTCGAGGAGCAGCACGTCCGGATCGACCAGCTCGGCGCGGGCCAGGGCGATCAGCTGGCGCTGACCCGCCGACAGGTTCCGGCCGCGCTCGGCGACCTCGTGGAGGTAGCCCCCGTCGAGGGTGGCGATCATGTCGTGGGCGCCGACCGCGCGGGCCGCGGCCTCCACCTCGGCGTCGGTGGCGTCCGGCCGGCCGTACGCGATGGCGTCGCGGACCGTTCCCTCGAAGAGGTACGCCTCCTGCGGTACGACGCCCAGCCGGTGGCGGTACGCGGTGAGGTCGAGCTCGCGCAGGTCGGTGCCGTCGGCGGTGACCCGGCCCGCCGTCGGGTCGTAGAACCGGGCGACCAGCTTGACCAGCGTCGACTTGCCCGCGCCGGTCTCGCCGACGAAGGCGACGGTCTGGCCGGCCGGGATCCGCAGGTCGATGCCGGTGAGGGCCTCCTCGCCCTCGCCGGCGGCCCCGTAGCCGAAGGAGACGTTCTCGAAGGCGATCTCACCGCGCAGCGACGGCACCTCGCGCGGGGCGTCGGCGGCGGCGGTGGAGGTCGGCTCCTGGAGCAGTTCCTGCATCCGCTTCAGGGACACGGCCGCCTGCTGGTAGCCGTCGAAGACCTGCGACAGCTGCTGCACGGGCGCGAAGAACAGGTCGATGTAGAGGAGGTAGGCGACCAGGGCGCCGGTGGTGAGCGTGCCCGCCTCGATCCGGTTCGCGCCGACGACCAGCACGGCCGCGGCGGCCACCGAGGACAGCAGCGTGACGAACGGGAAGTAGACGGAAATCAGCCACTGGCCGTGGACACGGGCACCGCGGTACTCCTCGCTGCGGGCCGTGAACCGCTCGGCGCCCGCGCGCTCGCGCCGGAAGGCCTGCACGATCCGCAGGCCGGCGACGGACTCCTGGAGCTCCGCGTTGACCACGCTGATCCGCTCGCGGGCCAGCTCGTACGCCTTCACGCTGGCGCGGCGGAAGAAGTACGTGGCGACGGCGAGGACCGGCAGGGTCGCGAAGACCACGAGGGCGAGCTGGAGGTCGAGCACGAGCAGCGCGACCATGATGCCGAAGAAGGTGACGACGGAGACGAAGGCCGTGACCAGACCGGTCTGGAGGAAGGTCGACAGGGCGTCGACGTCGGTGGTCATCCGGGTCATGATCCGGCCGGTGAGCTCGCGCTCGTAGTAGTCCAGGCCGAGCCGCTGGAGCTGGGCGAAGATCTTCAGGCGCAGCGCGTGGAGGATCCGCTCGCCGGTCCGGCCCGTCATCCGGGTCTCGGCGGTCTGCGCGACCCACTGCACGAGCACCGTCACCAGGGCGAGCGCGGACGCGGCCCACACGGCGCCGATCGCCAGCCGGTTGACGCCCTCGTCGATGCCGTGCCGGATGAGGACCGGCAGCAGCAGGCCGGCGCCCGCGTCGAGGGCGACCAGGCCGAGGCTGATCAGCAGCGGAAGGCCGAAGCCCCGCAGGAGGCGGCGCAGCCCGTAGGAGTCCTCGGGGGAGACGGCCCGCGTCTCGTCGACGTCCGGGACGTCGGTCGCGGGCGGCAGGGCCTCGACGGCGGCGAGCAGTTCGGGCGTGGCGCCGGGGGCCGCGGTCTCGCGGTCGTCGCTCTCCTCGCGCACCCACAGGGCGGGCGTGATGCCGCGCTCGGCGTCGAACTCGGCGTCCAGCTCGGCCCGCAGCGTGCGGTCCTCGGGCAGCTCGGCGGGCAGCGCGTGCCCGGGCGAGACGGCGCCCAGCTCGTCGGGGTCGGTGAGGAGGCGCCGGTAGAGCGCGGAGCCGCGCTCCAGCTCCTCGTGGGTGCCGATGGCGGCGAGCCGGCCGCCGTCGAGGACGGCGATGCGGTCGGCGAGGCCGAGGGTGGAGCGGCGGTGCGCGATGAGGAGGGTGGTGCGGCCCGCCATCACCGACTTCAGGGCCTCGTGGATCTCGTGCTCGACCTTGGCGTCGACGGCGGAGGTGGCGTCGTCGAGGACGAGGAGCCGCGGGTCGGTGAGGATCGCGCGGGCCAGCGCGATGCGCTGGCGCTGGCCGCCGGAGAGGGTCAGGCCGTGCTCGCCGACCTTGGTGTCGTAGCCGTCGGGGAGCTCGGCGATGAATCGGTCGGCCTGCGCGGCGCGCGCGGCGGTCTCGATCTGCTCCTGGGTGGCGTCGGGGACGCCGTACGCGATGTTGGCGCGGACGGTCTCGGAGAACAGGAAGCTGTCCTCGGGGACCAGGCCGACGGCCGCGCGCAGCGAGTCGAGGGTGAGCTCGCGGACGTCGTGGCCGCCGACGAGGACGGCGCCGCGGGTCACGTCGTAGAAGCGGGGCAGGAGGAGCGAGACGGTGGACTTTCCGGAGCCGGAGGCGCCGACGACGGCGACGGTCTCGCCGGGCCGGATCTCCAGCGAGAAGCCCTCCAGGACGGGGCTGCTCCTCCCGTCGGCGCTCTCGTACGCGAAGGACACGTCGTCGAACTCGACGGTCGCGGGCGCGTCCGCGGGGAGCTGCTTGGTGCCGTCGCGCAGGCTCGGCTCGGTGTCGATCAGCTCCAGGACCCGCTCGACGCCGGCGCGGGCCTGCTGGCCGACGGTCAGGACCATGGCGAGCATGCGGACCGGGCCGACGAGGGAGGCGAGGTAGGAGGAGAAGGCGACGAAGGTGCCGAGGGTGATCTGCTGGCGGTAGGCGAGCCAGCCGCCGAGCGCGAGCACGGCGACCTGGCCGAGGGCGGGCACGGCCTGGAGGGCGGGCGTGTACGTCGCGTTGAGCCGGATGGTGCGCAGCCGGCCGGCGAACAGCTTCCGTCCGGCCTCGCGGATCTTGCCGGTCTCCTGATCCTCCTGGCCGAAGCCCTTCACGACCCGCACGCCGGTCACGGCCCCGTCGACGACGCCGGCGACGGCGGCGGCCTGCTGCTGCGCGTACCAGGTCGCGGGGTGGAGGCGGGTGCGGCTGCGGCGGGCGATCCACCACAGGGCGGGGGCGACGGCGAGGGCGACGAGGGTGAGCGGGAGGGAGAGCGCGGCCATCACGCCGAGCGAGATGAGGAACAGCAGCACGTTCCCGATGGTCATCGGGAGCATGAAGAGCAGGCCCTGGATCAGCTGGAGGTCGCTGGTGGCGCGCCCGACGACCTGCCCGGTGGACAGCTCGTCCTGCCGCCGCCCGTCGAGCCGGGTGATGGTCCCGAACATCTCGGTGCGCAGGTCGTGCTGGACGTCTAGGGCGAGGCGTCCGCCGTAGTAGCGGCGGACGTACGTGAGGACGTAGACGACGACGGCGGAGGCGAGGAGGAGGCCGGTCCACAGCCCGAGGGACCCGGTGCCGTCGCCCTTCGCGCCGATGACGTCGTCGATGATGACCTTGGTGATGAGCGGGACGAGCGCGAGCACGGCCATGCCGGCGAGGGAGGACCCGAGCGCGAGCACCACGTCGGTCCTGTACCGCCACGCGTACGCCCACAGTCTGCGCGCCCAGCCCGGCCCGCGCTCCCCCGCCTGCTGTTCCTGCCCCACCGCCGCCACGTGGCGCCTCCCGTCCGTCCTGCTCTGCCGCAAGCCCCAACACGGCCGACGTGCGATTTCATCCCGCCGCAACAATTCCCGGGCCGAAGGACCGACCCCGGCCGGCCGGAGGTCCCGGCGGTCCGGGCCCGCGGTCCTAGGACCGGTCCGGGGCGGGATTCAGAGGTGCGTCGGCTCGAACATGCGCAGGAGGGCCGGGAGGACGACCACCGAGGGGCCCGGGGTCTTCAGGGCCTCGGCAAGGTCCTTGGCGAGGGTGTCGGGGGTGGTGAGGGTCGCCGGGACGCCGAAGGACTCCGCCAGGGCGACGAAGTCGGGGCGGGTGAGCTCGGTGGCCGTGGCCTCGCCGAAGGAGTCCGTCATGTACTCGCGCAGGATGCCGTAGCCGCCGTCGTCGACGATCAGCCAGGTGACGTCGAAGCCGTACTGCTTCGCCGTCGCCAGCTCCGCGATCGAGTACATCGCGCCGCCGTCGCCGGAGACCGCGAGGACCGGCGTCGTCGGGTCGGCGGCGGCGGCGCCGAGGGCGGCCGGGAAGGCGTAGCCGAGGCCGCCGGCGCCCTGGGCGGAGTGCATGGTGTTCGGGCGGCGGGCGTCGAAGGCGGACCAGGCCCAGTACGCCAGGATCGTCATGTCCCAGAAGCTGGGCGCCGTGGCCGGCAGGGCCTTGCGGACGGCCGCCACGACCTGCTGCTCCAGGTCCAGGTCCTGGGCGGCGAGGCGGTCCGCGACCTTGGCGAGCACCGCCGCGACCCGCTGCGGGGCGTCCGCGTCCTCCCGTACCTCCACCGTCTCCAGGAGGGCCTGGAGGGCCAGGCGGGCGTCGGCGTGGATGCCGAGGGCCGGGTGGTTCGACTCCAGCTTGCCGGCGTCGGCCTCGATCTGGACGACCCGGCCGCGCGGGGCGAAGGTGTGGTAGTTCGAGGACAGCTCGCCCAGGCCGGAGCCGACCACGAGGAGGACGTCGGCGTCCTCCAGGAAGTCGGTGGTGTGCCGGTCCTCCAGCCAGGACTGGAGCGACAGCGGGTGCTGCCACGGGAAGGCGCCCTTGCCGCCGAAGGTGGTGACGACCGGCGCGCTGATCCGCTCCGCGAGCGCCAGGAGCTTGCCGGCGGCGTCGGAGCGGACGACGCCGCCGCCCGCGATGATCGCCGGGCGCTCCGCGTGCGCCAGCAGGTGCGCGGCCACCGCGGTCAGCTCCGGTCGCGGCGCGGGCTCGTCGGGCGTCGCGTCCACGGCGGTGACCACCGGCAGCGCCGTCTCGGCGAGCAGCACGTCCTGGGGGATCTCGACCCATACCGGGCCGTGCGGGGCGGTGAGCGCCGACTTCCAGGCGGCGGCGATCGCGGACGGGATCTGCGACTGGGTGCGGACCGTGTGCACGGACTTCACGACGTCCCGGAAGGACGCCTGCTGGTCGCGCAGCTCGTGGAGGTAGCCGTGCCGGCCGCCGCCGAGCCCGGCCGTCGGGACCTGCGCGCCGATCGCGAGGACCGGCGCGGACGCGGCTGCCGCCTCCTGGAGCGCGGCGAGCGACATCAGCGCGCCGGGGCCGGCGGAGAGCAGCAGCGGGGCCGCCTCGCCGGTGATCCGGCCGTACGCGTCGGCGGCGAAACCCGCGTTGTTCTCGACGCGGAGGCCGACGTAGCGGAGGGACGAGCGGCGCAGGGCGTCGAACATCCCGAGGGCGTGCTGGCCGGGCAGGCCGAAGACGGTGGTCGCCCCGAGGCCGGAGAGGGTCTCGACGACGAGGTCGCCGCCGATGCGCCCGGGGGGCGGGGCGAGGGCGGCGGCGGTCTGCGCGGCGGTGGGGCGCAGGACGAGGTCGTGGTCGTGGGTCATGGAGTCCCTCGGGCGTGTGGGTGCGTGCCGGCGTGCAAGCGTGCCCCATGCGGGGGTGGCGACGGTGGGGGCGGGGGGGGGGCCCGGGGCGCCCCCCGCCCCCCCCCCCCCCCCCCAGCCGAAACCCCCCCCCGCGCCCCCCCCCCAGCGGG